>NZ_JAJNSA010000119.1:0-7071 GCF_027497875.1 Streptococcus sp. SM3
CATGGGTCCGGTCCCCGCTGTTGTTGGAAGAACAGAGACTCCTTCTCTATAGAAATCTTTGGCCAGCCGAATGACATTTAAAATCGATGGGGCACTCATATCACTTCGGTAACTCATTTCACCGAGAGTATAGATCAATTCGACCTGATCATAGCCATTTTTCTTCAATTGCTGATTGATCTTTTCTAAGACATCCTTGGGATCCAGTCCAGGAACCAAACGCACCTCCATCTTAGCACGCGCCTCTGCTGGAAGAATCGTTTTAACACCTTGTCCTTGGTAACCAGAGCCAAAACCTTCAATATTCAGGGCTGGTTCAAAATAGAAACGGCGCAGGAATTCTTTTCGGTCTTCCTTCAAGATTGGGAGGGTTAGACCATAGGTTTCCGCTACATCTTCTGGCCCTTTGTTGGCATATTGCTCGATCAAAGCTAGCTCGCGTTCATTGGGTTCTTGGATCTGATCATAAATCCCATCCACCAAGATTCGGCCTTCTTTGTCACGAAGACTGGCGATAGCATTTAACAAATACCAAGAAGCAGAATCTACCACACCGCCATAGCTAGAATGAATATCCACTTCTGCACTCTTCACCACCATATCAAAGGTGACGATCCCCTTGCTACCACCGGAAATTTCCAACTGTCCCTGATTATTTCGGGTACCTTGTTCCCAGACTAAGAGGTCTGCCCCACGCAAGTGTTTCTTGTGTTTGGCCAAGTATTTATCCAAGTCCGTCGATGCAGACTCCTCTGCCCCTTCGATAATAAAGGTGATATTGACTGGCAAATCGCCACTTTCACGAATGTATTTTCGAAGAGCTGTGAGACGAGCCGTGATATGCCCCTTGTCATCATCAACCCCTCGACCGTACATGGTTCCATAATGAACTGATAAGGTGAATGGGTCTCCCGTCCAAGGTTGGTCTCCATCAGCTGGTACCGTATCATAGTGGTTATAAAAAATGATGGTTTTGGCTTCAGGATTTGGCGAGAAAAATTTGGCAATCACAAAAGGTGCTGTGTAACTATCATCCACTTCGACTTTGGCTCCTGCAGCTGTAAAAATTTCCCCCAAATAGTTGGCTACTTCCTTGAGACCAACTTGTTGGGCAAAGATGGATTTTTTTGAAATCAAGGTTCGCAACACTTCAAAATAATGTTGTGCGACCTCATCATTTTCAAATTTACGGATTTGTTCCGCTTCTGTTGCAAAAGGCATGCATTCCTCCTAATACACGATAAGAGGTAGAGAATTGCTTCTCCACCTCCTTCATACACTTGAGATCAAATCTTAGAAGACTGGTTGGTCCATTCCTTCTGAAGATTCTTCGATCACTTTCTTCACATTGTCTTTGTGATAGGCTTTGATGATTTCTTTGATTGCTTTTGCTTTATCAGATTTTTCCCAATCTTTCTTAGCAGCGATCACGTTGTACCATTGTTTTGAGTTGCTGTCTTTCTTTTCAACATAGATAGCTTTTTTGAAATCAACGCCTGCTTCACGAACGAAGGTATTGTTGATGACTGCAGCATCTACTGATGGAAGAGCAGATGGTGTTTGTGAAGCATCCAATTCAGAAATCTTCAAATCTTTTGGATTTTCTTTAATGTTTGACACGTTTGCCAATTGACCATCTTTGGTATCCAATTTAATCAAACCAGCTGATTGCAAGACATACAAGGCACGGCTTTCATTTGTTGGGTCATTTGGTACAGCGATTGTTCCACCTTTAGGAATTTCTTTAATTGAAGTGTATTTGTTTTTACCGTTTTCTGTACCAGAGTAAAGACGGATTGGAGCGATGTACGTATCTGCTACTGCAACAAGGGCATTGTCGTTTTTAGAGTTCCAGTTATCAAGGAAGTTATAGTGTTGGAAAGCATTGATATCCACGCTACCATCTTTTACAGCCACGTTTGGTTGTGAGTAGTCTGTAAATTGAGTGAATTCCAATTTGATTCCTGTTTTAGCGTCATCCAAGTTCTTTTGAACTTGATCCCAACGAGCTTTTTCAGTGTCGCTCAAAGTCATGACACCTACTTTTACAGTTGTTTCACCATCTTTGCTAGATGATTTTGAAGAACCACATGCTGCAAGAGCAAATGTTGCAATAGCTGCAAGAGCTGTTAAACCAAGAATTTTTTTCAATTTCATTTTGAAGTCTCCTTTATTTAAATATTATTCTTTAATATCTTTTGCTTCTGGTAGATAAACTCCACCAAAGTATTTTTTAGACAGTTTTTCAAGGGTTCCATTGTCATAGAGTTCCTTGATACGTTTGTTGACAAATTTTTGAAGGTCTTTATCTTCTTTTGCAATAATTGGATACACATAAGGTTGTTGGTCGCTTGGAAGCTCGATAACCTTCAAGTTGTCATAGCCTTGATCACGAATGATAGTATCTACTGAGATCCGTTCGAAGATCTTGTAATCTGTACGACCATCCGCTAGATTAGCCATGATGGTTTGAATCGTTCCATCTGTGTATTGCAAGTCGGTTGGTTTATCTGAATGTTTTTTATTGTAATCTTCTAATTGTTTAGCAGTAGATGTTCCTTGAACAACTTCTGTTTTCTTGCCACCAATGTCATCCAAAGATTTAATAGAAGAATCTTTTGGTACGACCAATACTAGTGGATTACGAGCATATGGATTTGGATAGAGGTATTTTTCTTCCCGCTCTTTTGAGTAGCTGATGTTGTTGGCACCGATTTGGAAACGGTCACTATCTAAGCCAGCAAAGACTGAAGACCACTCTGTCTTGTTAAAGTTCACTTCGTATTTGTCTGAACCTTTAAAGATTTCACGCAATACTTCGATTTCATAACCAGTTAGCTTGCCGTCTTTTTCTTCATAAGAGAAGGGTTTGGTTGTTCCAACAGTCCCAACTTCAATGGTTTTCTTCCCACTGGCTGATTTGCCAGATGAACATGCTACTAAAGCACTGGTTGCAAGGACTGCAACTAATCCTAAAGCAGAATACTTAATCACTTTTTTTAGATTCATAGGATCTCCTTATTCATTTCAGGCACATAAAACGCCATTCTAAAAGTATTTTTTAATTTTATCAAAAAAGCATTTACTTGCCCAATATATATTTTTTATGGAGGTGATAGTTTTTCTTTATCACACTTATTTTTCTTTGAAATACCGCAATAAAGCTTGCGCATTTTCAACATAATAGGGAACCGACACCTGAAAGGCTGCATCATCGATGGTCATGTGATCATGATGGAGGTCTGGCGCATCAGGATCTCCATTTGAACCGATAAAGGCAAAGACTCCAGGAATTCGTTCTTGGTAAAAGGCGAAGTCTTCTCCAGCTGTAGATGGATTTGCTGGAAGCACCTCAGCCAAGTCTTGTGAAGCTTCCCAAACGACTTTGGTCAATTCTTCATCATTAAAGGTAACAGGCGGGGTCACTCCCCACTCAAAAGCCACATCCACTTCCAGGCTTTTTGCTATATGACGAATAATCGAAATGAAATGTTCCTTCAACTCTCTTTGCACACTCGGATTAAAGGAGCGAATCGTTCCTTCAAAATAGCCTGATTTTGGGAGTACATTCCAGGTTGAACCCACATCTAGATGCGTAATCGATAAAACAGCTGTTTCAAAAGGAGAAATGGTCCGTGAAATTAATAATTGTACATTCTGAACCATGGTTGTGACGGCTGTTACCGTATCAACTCCCAAGTCTGGTCTCGCAGCATGGCTACTAACCCCTGTTACAGTGACCTTAAATTTCTCTACCCCTGCCATCATAGCTCCGGCATTCAAAGCAAGTTGTCCTGCTTTTAGCTGAGGCATATTATGAAATCCAATAATTCCTTGAACATCCTCCAACAGTCCTGTTGCTAGAACGTCAGAAGCACCTTCTGAAATTTCTTCTGCCGGTTGAAAGATCAAGCGTATTGTCCCTTCTAGCTGGTCTTCTTTTCCCTTGAGAAGAGCTGCTGCTCCTAGAAGACTGGTTTGATGAAAATCGTGACCACAAGCATGCATGACACCCGGATGTTGACTTTGGTAGGGCAGATTTGTTTGTTCCAAAATCGGAAGGGCGTCGATATCTGCACGTAGCGCCACCACTGGTTGGCCGGTCCCAATGTCTGCAATCAGACCAGTTTTTAACCCACTCTCTAAAATACGAATCCCCAACTCTTCCAAACGTTCCTTTAGAAAGGCGGTTGTCTGGTATTCTTGACCAGACAATTCAGGGTGTTGGTGGATATAGTGGCGAATCTCTGCTAACTCTTCATAAGAAAAAGACACAAGCCTTCATCTCCTTTCAAACTTAAAATTATTCTATCACTAATAGGTGTTTCCGTCTAATTCCTGTTTCTTGGGTTTTGATATAGTTTCAAACTATAGATAAAAACACTCCTAGATTCACGTTCTAGGAGTGCCAACTTCCGCATTAAGAAAGATTTCCCTCGAATTTTTCCATAAAGCTATCACTATTATAGGCTTTTTCCACTTCCCATTTGCCATCTTTCTTAACAAAGGTCAACTGGTAGTCGTACCGATCCGGCGTCGTCAAGGGGCGATCTGCAAGAGAAGCCATCATTTCCTCTCTATAGGCTTTGTTTTGAGCCTGATTGGCCTCAATGATACTCGAATAATCTTTCCGATGTTCTTGATAGAAGGTCTGCATGTGGTTTAAAATCGTCTTTTCCATGCTGACAGTCTCAGGATTTAGACTAATGACCACCTTGTCCGGGAGATATTGTTTAACCTTATAGGTTAATTTAGCGCGCTTTGCATTTTCCTTTTCATAAGCATCGATAAACTGGGTCACTTCTTCTTCTGGGAATTGGTAATCATGCAATTGACGGGTAAAATCAGCCGCAAATTTCGCACGGAAATCACTGGCTTCCTTTTTCAAATCAGTTCCCAAAACAAAAGCATTATCCTTTTTGACCTTTCGTTGGCCACTAAAGTAAACTTGATTGATGTATTCATCAGCTAGAAGGGTGGAAGCTTCCACCTTGTCCTCATACTGAGAAGAATCCACCACAAATTTTAGAGGCTTCGTTTTTTTATCAGAGCTATAGGTTTTTCGTTCATACTGCACTTCGTATTTTTTGCCTTTTTCGACTGGAAAGACGATATAGCCGGTCATTTTTTTATCCTGGGCCAACTGATCACTCTTGAGCAATTGGAAGGCTTCCGTTTGGTCATAAATCCCTGACTGCAATTTGACCTTGTTATTCTCCGCATCGTAGATGGTGATATCTGAATCTGACACGTTGATAGATTCTTTGGAAACATTCTTAAATTCTAATTGAAGGGCCAAATAAGTGCCGTCTTCTGAGTCATTGAGGACAGGCGGTTTGATGTATTGCCCTCCTTTTAGGCTCAGCTCTACTTGACCGTCAGATGCTGAGCTTTTCGCCGCTTTTTCCGTCTTTGATTGCTGCGAATTTGTCTTTTGACCAGTGGTGCCACAAGCTACTAGACTCAAAGTCGCCACAGCAAATAGGGTCCATTTAAAAATCTTTTTCATCCTCATCTCCTTAAAAAAGTTTTGTTCTATTTTAACATCTTTTTCTAGCGATGTATACGCTATATAGTGATAACTCTCCCTCAGAGGGCGAGGATTACAAAAAGGCCAAGACCTTCGTCTCAACCTTTTAACTAAAATATGATTGGTTTTGGTTTTACAAGATTCCTTTTTCTTTTTGAATCATGAGATCCTTGAGGGAAATCAAGAGGACCGCAAGGAGGATCATAGCCATTCCGATAAAATCAATGGCAAAGAAATGTTCATTCATAATGATAAAAGAAAAGAAAACTGCTGAAATAGGTTCCATAGCTGCAAGAAGACTTCCTTTAACTGCACCGATCAGACTCGTTCCTTTCAAAAAGACAGTATAGGCAAATATGGTCCCAATCACCACCAAGCCAACTAAGCCCATCAGATTGTCCATGCTATATTGGCCATGAAAGAGTCTTCTTCCTGTGAAGGGAATCATCACAAGTCCTGGAATGAGCATACCGATACCAATCACCAACATACTTCCACATTTTTGAATTAATTGAATCGGCAGAATAATGTAGAGGGCATAGGCAAAGGCAGAAACCAGTCCCCAAACTAGTCCTTTAGGAGTGATGGCTAATTGATTTAGTTGACCATGGGTTGCAATGAGAAAGGTCCCTGCGATCGCTAAGACCATGGAAATGACCTCAGATACTGTCGGAGCTACTCGGTCCTTAACACAAGAATAGGCCAAAACTACAATGGGACAGAGATATTGAAAAACAGTTGCCGTACCTGCATTAGTCGCATCAATCGCTTCTAGATAAGTCAATTGGGTCATTAACAACCCTAAAAAAGCAAATAAGAGCAAGGGAAGGTAGGACGAGCGGTCTCTTAGAAAGGCCTTTACTTTTTCCTGGTCTGCTAGATAAGCAAGAAGCAGCAGCACAGCCCCTGAAAACACTAAACGAATCGTTGTCAAACCAATTGCTGTAAATCCATGAGCCAGTAGGTACTGGCCACAGGCTCCTGACAAGCCCCAAGCGATCCCAGCGATCAAGGTCATGAGTGTTCCTTTCATCGTCTTTGACATAGTCCCCTCCTAAATCTGTTCCTTACTTTTATTGTATCATAAAAGGCCGAAACGAAACGTTTCAGCCTCATATATTTCATATAAATTTATTCGCTTATTCAGGTTGAACCAAGATCTTGATTTGAGATTTATCTTGTGTTAATTCAACAAATCCTTCTTCAACGATATTTTCCAATTTAATTTTCTTGGTAACCAATTTTTCAGCAGAGAAGTAGCCTTGTTCCATCAATTCCAGCACTTTAGGGAAGATATGACGGTAGGCAATAATTCCTTTGAGAGATTTTTCTTGGATAGCAAATTCATTTGGATTGATGCTGGCTTCACGTTCCCAGATAGATACGACCATACATTCCCCAGCTTTATGAACAGCTGCAAGGGCTTGACCTAAAACAACTGGAACTCCAGTAACTTCATAAGAAACATCTGCTCCACCACCTGTTAAACGATGGATGGCTTCGACGATTGTTTCTCCTTCTTCTGGGCGAACAACGATTGC
>NZ_JAJNSA010000120.1:0-6944 GCF_027497875.1 Streptococcus sp. SM3
CACTTGATCTGGTTCTTTAGCTGGAACGTAATCCATCAAGCTTGCCAACTTGCTGCCAAAGATCGCATTGGTTACCCAGCGGAAGAAGTGGACAGGGTGTTGACGGTTGGTTGGATTTCCTGCATAGACAAAGAGTGGTTGTCCCATCAGTTCCCCAGAGATGGCCATGACTTTGTTGGCCAGAACATCGTTATGTGGCCACCAACCTGCAATATAATAATCGCTCGGAGCGATGCTCATCAAGGTCTTGAAATGCTCTGGAACCTTTTCAATCCAGTTTCCTGAGTTGGAGTAGAAGAGGGTATTCTTCTTGTATCCGCTAGTCAATGGATCCTGGTCATCAATGATCGCTTTCATCAAGCCTTCGTAGTCACTACCGCCTTTTAATTTTTCAGCGTCAAATCCTGTAAGAACTCCTAATTTTTCCAATTTTTGCATGGCTTCCCCACCAATGACAAGGGTTGGTTTCTTGCCAAAAATGGAAGCGTCAAAGCGGTTGCTTTCCAAAATAACAACATCCGCTTCTTCTGGTGTATTGACGATTTGGAAGCCTAATTTTTCAAGGACCAGACTAGTATGAGCAGGCGCATCTACTCCAGCCCAATTATAGTGGTAGTTCGGAGAGTAGACCTTCATTGGTTTCAAGGTTGGGCCACTTGGCACCTTGTAGAGGGCATCACCATAAATGGCATAGTTTGGCAGGAGCGAAGCAAAGGTATCGCGGTCAACGATGTAGCCATCGTCTGTTAGGTAGACAGATTTTCCTTGTGCAATCGCCTGGTTAACAGCTTTAACGGCACTGGCTGAGGTGTTTGCGATCACATAGTAAGGAGCTTTTGGATCGATCTCAGAGGTACGAGTGGCGCGGGTGGTGGTGACTTCTCCTAATTTTCCGTTGAAAAGACCATCCGCAAAGACAGGTTCGGACTTGAACCCTCTCATATCTGGGAAGTTGACCAGCAACTCTGCGTACATAGCAGCCCAGGCAGATTCGTTGGAGCCCTTGTAGAGAATGTGGTTGGCATAGCCACGTTTGGCTTGGGCCATGTCAATGACTAAGTCCCCTTTTTTATAGTTGCCAATATCTTCTTTGAGTTCCTTGACGAGGACACCATTGCGTTTGAAGTAGTCGATCATATTGAAGGCTTCTTGGGCATCGTTGTCTTTGTCGAGGCTCATTGGGATGACGTAGTAGTCTGGGAAGAATTTCGGACGACCATTTTTCACACGTCCAACGATTTCCCCATTTGGACCGACCAGTTCATTTTCGGCTTTTGGATCTTCGGTTTTATTGAGACCGCGCAGGTAGAAGTTGAGACGCATCTCAAGGAGACGGTCCGGATCTTGGTTGAGGAAGTCAATTCCGCCTAGGACAGCATTGCGACCTGCTTTGTAGGATTCTTCATTTCCTTCTGGAATTTCGATAGTATGGCCTAAGATACCATGGTATACTGCATAAACCCCTGTATAGCCAGAGAAGGAGTCATCCCAGCCATCGCCCCAATCCAGTTTTGGAATGATGTAACTATTGTATTTAGAATTGGCAACTCCTGCCCGTCCCATATGATGGGCATTTTCTAGCATCAGGTCTGACAGAAGATCGTATTCGAAGTTCGGATCATGTGGTGGCGTTGCAGGTTCGATTAAGAATTCTTTGATAAAACCGTGTAAGTCGTAGAGAGCGATCGGATTCCATTTGTTGATCATTTGGATAACCGTGCGAACTTCAGGGTTGGTTTGGTAGCTGGCATCCCGGTTTGGATCGAGCCCGTTTGCTAGGGCCCGCAGGTTGAGAGCATCCCCATCTGGGTTTTCCGTGAAGTCAAATAAGAAAATGAATTTATTGAGCAAGCTTGGAATATCTAGCGTGACAGTTTTAGCATTTCCAGTTTCATCTGTAGTGTTAAAGGTCACCTTTTCCTTAGTCGCAAAGGTATTGAAGAGGCCTGTGATGATATCAATGCCTGGCTGTTCATCCGCGTGGGTGTTGTGGACTAAGACAGGTAATTTGTAATCCAAGGTCTTATCTTTTAGTGCAGCCAGCATTTCGCTTGGCTTGGTCAAGGCTGTAGGGTTGGTACTAGAAAGGTAGTGATCGATGCTGGCTTGGTCCTTGCTCACGATCCCCATCTTCATATCCCGGCCTTGGGCACTCTTGCCAAGGGTTTCCAGTTGCACTAAACGATCGGGTTTCGCTTCTTCCTTGGATTTTTCGATAGCAGCTAGCATCTCTTCATGTGTATGGTAGTCTTGATAAGGTCGAAAAACAAGGGTTTTATTGATGGTCACACCCAAGTCTGCATTGGTCCCGACTAGTTCATGGTTGCCGATGTAGTTGCGGTAAGTCCGGCGAATATTATTTGGGCTACGAAGACTAAGATCTTGACCAAAGAGATCCTGCACGTCGATGTGGAGATCCAGATCATTGCCGTTTGCGGTCTCTGTGATAGTAAGGAATGGATCCTTGCTCAGTGTTCCTGTCTCCATATCCCAAGTTTTCCACTCAGAGAGAGGCTTATTGTCTAAGGTCCAGTTGATCTTGCCAGCAGCTTGAGCTTTTTCTTGGACTTTGTCATCAATCGTACTCTTTTCAGAGAGATAAATGGTGCTATCAGCCAATCGTGTCGCTTGGTCAGAAGTCGTTGTAGCACGGTTAGTGCTTGGACTAGCGGTTGGAGCAACCTCTGTACTAGAAGCCACATCAGAAGTCGCTGCGGTTTCTGCAGGACTAGCAGAAGTTACTTCTGTGGATGTAGCCGGACTGGCAGTATCAGCTGTCACAGGTTGCTCAGTAGCAGGTATCGCTTCAAGGACCGTGCTTGGTTCCGCTTGAGGCGCTTCTAAGCTATCGGCTGAAACTTGGCCATGACCGATAACGGAAAGCAAGACAGCCGCTGAGAGACTGAGTGTCGTAGTGTACAAATGTTTCTTATATGAAGACTTCATATAGAAGACCCTCCTTAAAAAGTTATTTTCCAGTTCTAGTATACCATTTTAGGAAAGCGTTTACAACAACTGCCTGAATAAAAGAGCCTTTGCATCTTGCAAGGGCTTCTTTGTCTATTCTGTTTCCTTATGAAATTGTTGGTAAAAATCAACCTTGACCTGGATGAAAGTTTCTAAGTCTCTTAAGAGTTGGAGCAAGGTGGCGCGTGTTTCAAATTCTTCACGGGTCTTGGGAAGAGGGCGTTCGCGGAAGATCTCCAAATAATGACTAATATCATCTAGAAGATCTTGGGCAGGATTTTCCTGGCTTAACTGTTGGGCTGTTTTCTTAAAAAGTTGAGCTAGGATTATGCTTTCACTCGCCGCTAACTGACAGCGATTGACGTTTTCTGCCATATCTCGCAGAATATCGTTTTGCCGCTTGCGCATTTCGAAGTAGTGAATATGGTAATTGGTTTGGTGAAAGAGGTGGTTGGAATGGTCCAGATAAACTAGGTTCAAGGCATCCTGTAGGATGCTGTCCAACTCCTTGATCAAGCGAGCATCATTGCGACCATCCCCTTTACTAAGTAATTCCGCAAAACGACCAAGGATCTTTTTCAGTTGGTCTTCAACAACATCATGGTAGTGATCGATCGCTCCCTGATTAGAAGGCATATAGAGATTGGCCAGCAAGGCAAAGCTGGTCCCAATTAAAAAGAGGGCAAGTTCATTGAGCAAGAGTCCCCAGGAAGTAGACTGCTCAATTAAGAGATGGGTGACCAGCACCGTACTAGGCGTGATGCCGATCTGCCAACCCAATAGAAAGGCGCAAGGAACATAGAGAGCGATAAAGACTCCCAGTGCCCAAAGGTTGAATCCAAAAAAGGAAAAGGCGAGACTTCCGATAGCAAGGGCCAGCAAGGTCGACATAAAGCGCTGGTAGGCCTGCTTGATGGTGCTGCGACGCGTATCCGAGATACTCAAGATGGCAATGACGCCAGCTGAGATGGCATAGGTCAAGCCCAGAGCATAAGCAAGGGTAGCTGCTAAACAGGTGGCCAAGGTGAGCTTGATGGTTCGTTGAAAAAGAGGCATGGCTTCCTTTCTAGTTATGTTTGTTCATTGAGATAGATTTGATTTCATTATATCATGAATTGGCCTCTTCCTCCTTTCTTGTGGTATACTAGTTCTATGGAAAATAACGATATCGTATACGGTGTCCACGCAGTCACCGAGGCTTTACAAGCCAACACAGGCAATAAATTATATATTCAAGAAGATCTCCGAGGGAAAAATGTCGACAAGATCAAGGCCTTAGCAGCTGAGAAAAAAGTGTCGATTTCTTGGACGCCAAAGAAAACCCTGCAGGAAATGACAGAAGGAGCTGTTCACCAAGGCTTTGTTCTTCGAGTGGCAGCCTTTGCTTACACCGACTTGGCAGCGATTCTGAAACAGACAGCCCAAGAAGAGAACCCGCTTTTATTGATTCTCGATGGCTTAACAGATCCGCACAATCTTGGATCTATCTTGCGGACAGCTGATGCGACCAATGTCTCAGGAGTCATCATTCCTAAGCACCGAGCGGTTGGGGTGACCCCAGTGGTGTCAAAAACTTCTACCGGAGCAGTGGAACACATTCCCATTGCGCGTGTGACTAATCTTAGCCAAACCTTAGACAAGCTAAAGGAAGAGGGCTTCTGGATCTTTGGAACCGACATGAACGGCACGCCATCGCACAAGTGGAATACGGCTGGCAAGTTAGCCTTGATCATTGGCAATGAAGGAAAAGGGATCTCAGCCAACATCAAAAAGCAAGTCGATGAGATGATCACCATTCCCATGAATGGTCATGTGCAAAGCCTCAATGCCAGCGTGGCAGCAGCTATTCTTATGTATGAGGTCTTTCGCAACCGACTATAATCCTAGAAAGGCAATGATATGAAACGAAAAATCTTATTGGTTGACGGCTATAATATGATTGCCTTTTGGCAGGAGACTCGCCAGCTCTTTCAAAAAAGTGAGCTCGATGCAGCTCGCAATATCCTCCTGCAAAAACTGAGTCACTATGCTAGCTTTGAAGGAATCGAAGTCATCTGTGTCTTTGATGCCCAGTATATGCCAGGAGTGCGGCAGACCTATGAGGAGTTCAATGTTCAGGTGGTCTTTACCGGTGAGGATGAGACGGCAGATGACTATATCGAGCGCTTGGCTGCAGAGCTTAACACGCCCCTCCACCAAGTATCGGTCGCAACCAGTGACTTAAATGAGCAATGGACCGTCTTTGCTCAAGGAGCTCTTCGGGTATCTGCCAGAGAGTTAGAAAAACGGGTCGCAGTCGTCAAAGGAAACCTTAATCAGGCGCAGCTAGTGGTCAACGATCAAAAACCACCTATGCGACCGCTCGATCACGAAGTATTGCGACAATTACAAGAAATGATGGGAGACAAGTAATGACATTTGCTATTTTGACAGATTCGACAGCAGATTTGGACCAAAACTGGGCCAAGGAACATCAGGTCACCATTCTCGGTTTGACCATCGAGTTAGAGGGAACAGTATACCAGACAGTAGGCCAAGATCAATTGACCAGCCCGGAGCTTTTAGAAGCCATGAAAAATGGGGCCAAACCGACAACCAGTCAGGTCAATGTGGGCCAATTTCAGGAAACCTTTGAACAATTTGCCAAAGAAGGAAAAGATCTGCTTTATGTAGCCTTTTCATCGGTCTTATCTGGGACATATCAGAGTGCAGTCATGGCACGAGACCTGGTTTTAGAAGACTACCCGGAAGCCGTGATCGAGATTGTCGATCCGAAGGCTGCTGGGATTGGAGAGGGCTACCTGGTTATGCGGGCAGTAGCTGCGCGTGATGCGGGCCGTTCATTAGCAGAAACCAAAGAAGAGATCATGAATCTAGCGCCAAAACTGCGGACTTATTTCCTCGTCGATGATCTCTACCACCTCATGCGTGGAGGGCGTCTCTCAAAAAGTGCTGCGATCATGGGAAGCCTGGCCAGCATCAAACCCATTCTCTGGATTGATGCGGAAGGGAAATTAGTGCCCATCAGCAAGGTTCGCGGACGTAAAAAAGCTGTCCGAGAATTACTGGAGCTGATCAAAGCCGATATCGGTGAAAGCACAGCCTTGGTATCTTATACCAACGATCTAGAAGGAGCAGAAGCACTGAAGCAAGAAATGCTTGCGCTTGAAGGCATCGATGAAGTCCTTGTGATGCCTCTTGGACCAGTTATTTCAGCCCACGTTGGCCCGAATTCCTTGATCGGATTTATCATGGGAAAAGAAAATCGTAAATAATTTTCCAAATCGGTTGACTTTTATCTTAGAATTTTGATACAATAGTAGGCGGTATTGTTTACCCCATTTGTAAGGCCCCGGAACCTTTCAAATAACTCGCGGACCGGAACATCCGCCCTGTAAACAAAAACGACATTCATATAGGAGAAATCATGAACAAAACTACATTCATGGCTAAACCAGGCCAAGTAGAACGCAAATGGTACGTTGTTGACGCAACTGATGTACCTCTTGGACGCCTTTCAGCAGTTGTTGCTAGCGTGCTTCGTGGAAAAAACAAACCAACATTCACACCTCACACTGATACAGGTGACTTCGTAATCGTTATCAATGCTGAAAAAGTTAAATTGACTGGTAAAAAAGCAACTGATAAGATCTACTACACTCACTCAAACCACCCAGGTGGATTGAAATCAATCTCTGCTGGTGAACTTCGTTCTAAAAATGCAGTTCGTTTGATCGAGAAATCAGTTAAAGGTATGCTTCCACACAATACTCTTGGTCGCGCTCAAGGTATGAAATTGAAAGTATTCGTTGGAGCTGAGCACACTCACGCTGCACAACAACCAGAAGTTCTTGATATTTCAGGACTTATCTAAGGAAAGGAACAATAAAGTATGTCACAAGCACAATATGCAGGTACTGGACGTCGTAAAAACGCTGTTGCACGCGTTCGCCTTGTTCCAGGAACTGGTAAAATCA
>NZ_JAJNSA010000121.1:0-6854 GCF_027497875.1 Streptococcus sp. SM3
GTTGTTCGAAATAATCAAACCTTGCTTGGGGTTGTAACCAGACGAGATGTCATGGCGAAGATGAGTCGTTCCCAAGTTTCTGCTCTACCAACTTTTTCTGAGCAGATTGGTCAAAAACTTTCTTATCACCATGATGAAGTAGTGATTACAGTGGAACCCTTTATGCTAGAGAAGAACGGTGTTTTGGCTAATGGTGTATTGGCAGAAATTCTAACCCACATGACTCAAGATTTAGTTGTGAATAGTGGTCGAAATCTTATTATTGAGCAGATGCTAATCTACTTTTTGCAGGCTGTTCAGATAGATGATATATTGCGCATTCAAGCCCGTATTATCCACCATACTAGACGGTCAGCTATTATTGACTACGATATTTATCATGGTCATCAGATTGTTTCAAAAGCAAATGTAACCGTTAAAATTAATTAGAAACTAGGAGAAAAAATGATAACATTAAAATCAGCTCGTGAAATCGAAGCTATGGACAAGGCCGGTGATTTTTTAGCAAGTATCCATATTGGCTTGCGTGATTTTATTAAGCCTGGCGTAGATATGTGGGAAGTTGAAGAATACGTGCGCCGTCGTTGTAAGGAAGAAAATTTCCTTCCGCTTCAGATTGGAGTTGACGGTGCAATGATGGACTATCCTTATGCTACCTGTTGCTCTCTTAACGATGAAGTAGCTCATGCTTTCCCTCGTCATTATATCTTGAAAGATGGTGATTTGCTTAAGGTTGATATGGTTTTGGGAGGTCCAATTGCTAAATCTGACCTGAATGTCTCAAAATTAAACTTCAACAATGTGGAACAAATGAAGAAATACACTCAGAGCTATTCTGGTGGCCTAGCAGACTCTTGTTGGGCTTATGCTGTTGGTACACCGTCCGAAGAAGTGAAAAACTTGATGGATGTAACCAAAGAAGCTATGTACAAGGGGATTGAACAAGCTGTTGTTGGAAATCGTATTGGTGATATCGGTGCAGCTATTCAAGAATATGCTGAAAGTCGTGGATACGGTGTAGTTCGTGATTTAGTTGGTCATGGTGTTGGTCCAACTATGCATGAAGAACCAATGGTTCCTAACTATGGTATTGCAGGTCGTGGGCTTCGTCTCCGTGAAGGAATGGTATTGACCATTGAACCAATGATCAACACAGGTGATTGGGAAATTGATACAGATATGAAAACTGGCTGGGCGCATAAGACCATTGACGGTGGCCTATCTTGCCAATATGAACACCAATTCGTGATTACGAAAGACGGACCTGTTATCTTGACTAGCCAAGGTGAAGAAGGAACTTATTAATAAAAAGTGAAAAGGCTGCTGGAAGTTGATTTTGAAAATAATCCAGTAGATTTTTTCATATTAAATAAACGCATTGTATTGATGTTTTCAGGCTTTTTCCAAGCTAATAAAAAAGGCTCCATAGTATCTGTAGGGAGATTTACCCACTACAAATATTATGGAGCCTTTTTTCTTATGCTTAAAATGGCAATTTTCCAGCGAAAGCACCCAGTTTTTTCTTGGTAGTCTCATCGATTTGTTCAAGAGCAGAGTTGATTGCTTGAACGGTCATATCAGAAAGAGTTTCAAGGTCTTCTGGGTCAACGACAGCTGGATTGAAGTCAATGCTGACAACTTTCTTATCTCCAGTTAAGGTAGCTTGGACAAGGTCTTGAGCAGATTTGCCGACAAATTGCATAGCCGCAAGTTCAGCTTGACTTTGTTCCATTTGTTTTTGAAGTTTTTGTGCTTGGCGCATCATGTTTTGCATGTTCATCATGGTGATATATAGTTTCCTTTTCCAATTATTTTCCTTTTTATTTTATCAATTTTGAGGTTAAAAGTCTATTATTAGTATAAATTACTCAACATTAAATTGTCTGAAAATTTATTGAAAAATGAGTGAAAACATGGTATAATGAAACGTAAAATTAATTCAGGTTTCCTGAACCAATAGGAGTACACAATGAAAAAACTAGGTTTTGTCCTTTTATCTTCAGCCTTGCTATTGACAGCTTGTGCTAACAACCAATCTAAGCCAAGCAATACGAGTGATTCGTCTAAGGTGACAGCTTTATCTGAAGACAAGCAGAAAATGCTTGATAAGGCCACAGCTGACTATAAGACTTTTGTGCAAGAGCAAATCGATAAACTGTTGACAGATACGGAAGGCTTTGTCAAACTTTTGAAAGAAGGAAAACTAGAAGAAGCTAAGAAGGTTTATCCATTGATTCGTATGTCTTATGAGCGTTCAGAACCGATTGCCGAGAGTTTTGGTGAGTCAGATGTCAAGATTGACTTCCGTTTGGCAGACTATATGGACGAAAACAAGACAGAAGAAGGATGGTCAGGTTTCCACCGTATTGAGCGTATCCTTTGGGAAGACAATACCACTAAAGGAACTGAAAGCTATGGTGATCAGTTGGTCAATGATATCAAGGAATTGAAAGCCAAGATTGCAACTGTAGATGTGGACTACAAGGTCATGTTGACAGGAGCAGTTGATTTGCTTAACGAAGTAGCGACAAGCAAGATTACAGGTGAAGAGGAAATTTATTCTCACACAGACTTGTATGATTTCCGTGCCAATATTGAGGGTGCTGAGAAGATTTTCCAACTCTTTAAACCTTTGCTTGAAAAATCAGACGCTAACCTAGTTAAAGAATTGGAAGCAGATTTCAAATCTGTTAATAGCTTGTTGGACAAACACATGACCGACAAGGAACACTACAAACTTTATACAGATTTGACAAAAGAAGATACCAAAGAATTGTCAGAAGCTGTGACAAAACTTGGTGAACCTCTGTCACAAATGGGTAAATTTCTTAGTGGAGAGTAAGAGTCATGACTGAAAAAGACGAAAAGTTTTTTGAGAAGAAAATGGACCGTCGAGAATTTCTAAAAAAAGCAGGGATTGGAGGGGCTGGTTTAGCGCTAGGACTCTCTGGTGCTTCTGCTTTTTTCGCACCTAAGCTAGGAAGTCAGGAAAAAATCTCGTACGGAAATGAAAAAATTGCTTTTTATGGCAAGCATCAAGCTGGGATTAGTACGCCCATGCAAAAGAATATCTATTTTGTTGTCTTGGACCTACATACGACGGATATAGATAAGATTATCCAACTATTCAAGGATTGGACGGATTATAGTGCCAAGTTGGTTGAAGGGGAACTGGTCAAAAAAGATGGCCAGAATGCTCTCTTGCCTCCAAGCGATACTGGTGAGACAGTCGGGCTTAACCCTCATCGTCTGACGCTGACTTTTGGTGTGTCTGCAAGTTTCTTGAAAAAGATGAACTTGGAGAACAAGCGTCCTCAAGTGTTCAGGGATTTACCGCCTTTTCCTAAAGAGCAATTACGAGAAAAATATACCGGAGGAGATCTTGTGATTCAGGCTTGTGCAGATGATGAGCAGGTTGCCTTTCACGCTATTCGCAATCTCATCCGTAAGGGAAGAAATGCAGTGACCCTTCGTTGGAGTCAGTCTGGATTTGCAGTTATCGGAGATCGAATGGAGACTCCGCGTAACCTCTTTGGTTTTAAAGATGGAACAGCAAATCCAACAAAAGAGAAAGACTTTGACCGCGTCATCTGGGCTGATAGTAAGGACTGGATGGAAAATGGATCTTATATGGCAGTTCGTCGGATTCAGATGTTTTTAGAGACCTGGGACCGCACTAGTCTTGAAGAACAAGAAAATACCTTTGGTCGTTACAAGGAAAGTGGTGCCCCCTTTGGTAAGAAGAACGAGTTTGATGAAGTGGATTTGAG
Organism: Streptococcus sp. SM3; assembly: GCF_027497875.1. The sequence continues at coordinate 3,771 of NZ_JAJNSA010000121.1, forward strand.
TCTTTTGCCAGATGATTCGCATGTTCGTTTGGCTAAGGAAGTGGATAAGCCCCTTTTACGTCGTTCTTATTCTTACTCTGATGGAATTGATGAAAAGACTGGTCAGTTTGATACGGGCTTGCTCTTTATTTCTTTCCAAAAAGATCCTGATAACTTTGTTAAGGTTCAAACTAACCTAGGTGCTACTGATAAGATGAATGAATATATCACTCACATCGGTAGTGGACTCTTTGCTTGCTTTGGTGGTGTGGAGAAAGGAGGCTACATTGGTCAGAAATTATTGGAAGGCTAGAAGCTGGTTCTTGGTTTTAGCTTTGTTATTTTTAATTCTTTCCCCAGTAGGTGCCCAAGAGAGTCTAAGTTCTTACTTTGTGAAAATCACAGATGCGTCCAAAGCGGTTAAAAATGGCAATCAGTCTGAAGCACAGAAACTCGTTGCAGAGATGGCATCAGATTTCGAAAGAGTAGAAAATAAGGATTCTGAGGCTGGTAAAGTCGTTAAGGAAAAGTTAGCTCAATCAGGAGAGATTACTGAAGACAAACTCACCGAAATTTCTGTAGCCCTATTAGCCTTTGAAAAAGAACAAAATCCTGTTGACTTAGATGCGGAAAAGGAAAAATTGGTGAACCGTCTAAGTCCTCGTTTTGAAGCATTGGAGCAGGCCATTGCCTCCAAAGATTTGGAAAAAGTGCGAGAAGCCTTTAAGAAAATGAATTCCACTTGGACTATCAATGAAAGTGTGGTTCGTGACAATAGTACAGCTCATTATGGACGTGTTGAAACAGCTATTTCCTTCCTGCGTAGTAGCATGGAAACTGAGCCTACGGATTTTAACTCCATCCAGACTTCCTTTGAGGACTTAAAAAAGGCTATTGATGATTTTGTAACTGGGAAAGAAGTCGCAGCAACATCTTCTGATTTGAGTCTTAAAGACGGCATTGCCCTTTTGACAAAGGCTTTGGAACAATTCCAAGATGGTGACCAAGCATCAGGAGCAGCTAGTATGAAGGAATTCATCACTATCTGGCCAACGATTGAGGGCTCTGTTAGCACGACCAATCCCTCACTCTATACACGAGTGGAGAGTGAAAGCCCTGTGATTATGGTCAAGGGAAGTGAGAAGGAATACCAAGAAAAATTAGAAAAACTGATTGCAGATTTATCACAAATTGATACTAGCGCACGATACAATGCCTTTGATGCCATGCTGATTCTTCTAAGAGAAGGTGTAGAGGCTCTCTTAATCGTTATGGCCTTGGTAACAACCTTGAAAGCAGCCAAGATGCGAAAAGGGCTCAAGTGGGTTTATGGTGGTGCTATCACTGGAATCATGGCCAGTCTTCTTATTGCTTTTATTCTGCAAATTGCCTTTCCAGCAGTAACATCAGGATCCAATCGTGAAATCATCGAAGGAGCAGTTGGGATTTTTGCGGTAGCTATGATGATTGTGATTGGAATCTGGCTCCATAGCAAATCCTCAGTCAAAAAATGGAATGCTTTTATGGAGTCACAAATGGAAACAGTGACCAAAACAGGCTCTTTTATTTCCATGTTTGCCCTCAGTTTTCTAGCTGTTTTCCGTGAGGGAGCAGAAACCATTCTTTTTTATGTTGGGATTTTACCAAGAATTTCCAGTTTTGAATTTGTCTTGGGAATTTCACTTGCCTTGCTGGTTCTGGTAGTTATTGCCATCGTGATGAACAAGGCCAGTCAATTCTTTCTGCCACATAAGGTTTTCTTTATCCTGACTTGGATGATTTATGCTCTGGCTTTCAAGATGCTTGGGGTTAGTGTCCATGCTCTTCAGTTGACCAATATGGCACCAAATCACTTGCTGACAGGCTTTCCAACTATTGACTTACTTGGAATTTACCCAAGTTGGGAAGGTTTGGCCAGCCAGCTACTCTTTGCCATTATTGTCTTGATTGTCACTTTCAGACAGGGTGAAAAATAAATGGATAGAAAAGAATTGACAATCGTTGAACATCTGGTAGAATTTAGAAAGAGATTATTGGCTGTGGTCATTTGTTTCTTTTTGGTATTCTGTGTTTCTCTGCTTTTTGCAGACCAGATTTACCAGTATGTGACCCAATCTTTTCAGCAAAAGTTGATTGTTTTAGGGCCAAATGATATTTTATGGATTTACATACGCTTAGCTAGTCTGATGGCCTTTACTATCACCCTACCTTACACGGTGTATCATATTTGGTCTTTCATTAAACCTGGTTTAAAGAAGGAAGAAGCTAGAGCTATTTTTGCCTATATTCCAGCTAGTTTCCTTTGTTTTCTAGTTGGACTGGCTTTTGGTTTTTACTTTGTAACACCAGCCTTACTTCAGGTTTTATTAGGGCTAGGAGAAGGACTATTTGAAACACAGTTAACAGCTCAAAATTATCTGTCCTTTGTTTTTCAAACGACCTTGCCCTTGGCTCTGATTTTTGAATTGCCAGTTATCATTGCCTTTTTGACGTCAATTGGACTCATTGGACCAGAATTATTGATTGCTTATCGTCGATATGCTTATTTTATTTTATTGGTACTCGCAGTCATCTTGACACCAGCTGACTTTGTCAGCGATTTGGCAATGACTGCCCCCTTGATTTTACTTTATGAGTTGAGTATTGCTATCAGCAAACACATTATGAAACGCAAGCAGAAAGGAGAGAGAAATGGGAATCTTACGTGATATCGGAGCACCAGGATTGATTATTATCGTTTTAGGAGCTCTATTGATTTTTGGACCAAAACGATTGCCTGAACTAGGCGAGTCAATCGGTAAAATGCTATCTGAATTTAAAAAAGCAGTTAAAGGAGCAGAAAATCAAGATAAGGAAGAGTAAGACTTGTGAGTTTTACTAAAAATAATAAGTTAGGAAGTGTGTCTCTGTCAGACAATTTACCATTTCCTAGCTTTTTCTTGTATTAAGAAAATATAAATTTAAGTTTTCTTTAAGAAAACTATATTATTCTGAAGAACTCTAAAATTTCACAGCCATTTATTAGTAATGACTATTGAATTCCTAGTCACTACTAGAAATGGATTAGTTTCTTTGAATAATGGAACTGCTTAATCCTCTCATTCT
>NZ_JAJNSA010000122.1:0-6844 GCF_027497875.1 Streptococcus sp. SM3
CCAGTTTGTTTAGAGTAAGCAACGTTAGATGTGATTGTCAAAAGTGATACTGTAGCTTCAGCGTCTTTATAAAGTTTGTGGCTACGTAGACGAGTTGTGTAAGCTTCGATCAACCATTCTGCCAATTCGTTTGAACGTGGGTCATCTTCACCCCAACGTGGGTATTCACCGATTGTTTCGTAATCGTAGATGTAGCCATTTTCATCACGGATTGGTTTAACTGTAGCGTATTTGATAGCTGACAATGTGTCAACAGTGTTAGCAAATCCACAGATACCGAATCCCATGTTAGCGCGTTGTTTAGTTGGCAAGAAGGCCATTTGAACAGCTTCGTAGTTGTACTTATCAGTCATGTAGTGGATGATGTTCAAAGCATCTACGTAAGTGTCAGTCAACCAGTCAAGAGATTTTTCAAAGTTAGCTTTAACTGATTCAAATTCAAGAACTTCGTCACGGATTGGTTCGATGTCAAATACTTTGTAGTCTTTATGAACATCGTCGTAACCACCGTTCAAACCAGTAAGAAGGGCTTTCAATACGTTTACACGCGCACCGAAGTACTGGATGTTGTGGCGTTGCTCTTCATTTTCTGGGTCAAGTGGAGAGACACAGCATGAGATACAGCTCATTTCACCATATCCGTCTTTAGCCATTGTTGTTACACCTTCGTATTGGATAGAAGAGTGTTTGTGGCTCATGTGCATACAGTAGCGACGGAAGTTGTATGGCAATTTATCAGTCCAAAGAACTGTCAAGTTTGGTTCTGGAGAGTTACCGATGTTGTCAAGAGTATTCAAGAAACGGTAGTCCATCTTAGTAACACGGTGACGACCGTCGTTACCCATACCAGCCATAGAAGTTGTGATGAAAGTTGGGTCACCTGAGTACAATTGGTCGTAAGCTTTTGTACGAGCAAATTTAACTGTACGAAGTTTCATAACGAAATCATCAACGAATTCTTGGATTTCTGATTCAGTAAATGTACCACGAGCAAGGTCACGTTCTGCAAAGATGTCCAAAACGATTGGTACACGTCCTAGAGATGTAGCAGCACCGTTGATAACACGGCAGACAGACATGAAGGCGATGTTAACCCATTGAATAGCTTCTTTAACGTTCATAGCTGGTTTGCGAACATCAACTCCGTAAAGGTCACCCAAGCGAACAACTTGTTGCAATGCTTGGTATTGAAGGTTGATTTCTTCACGAAGACGGATTGTTTCTTCATCGATTTCTTCAATTGCGTTCCAGTCGTTTACTTTTTCTTGCATCAAGTAGTCTGCACCGTAAAGAGCAAGACGTGCGTAAACACCGATGATACGTCCGCGTGAGTATGCATCTGGAAGACCAGTTACAGTGTGAGCGTGACGAGCGCGACGGATGTTTGAAGTATAAGCGCGGAAGATACCGTCGTTAACTGTTGTTACGTATTTAGTGAAGATTTCGTGAACAGCTGGGTCTGGTTCGTATCCATTTTCTTTCAAAGTAGTTTCAGCCATACGGATACCACCTTTTGGCATGAAGTTCAATTTGAAGAGTTCATCGTTTTGGATACCGAAGATAACTTCGTTTTCTTTATCGATAAATCCTGCTGGGATATCAGCGATAGATGTTGGACGAGTGTCCATTGGGAAACGAGTTTCTTCGTAGTGTGCTTTAGTTTCTTCTACAATTTTTTTGATGTGAAGTGAACGTTCTGTTGGTCCTGAAAGGAAGCTTTCGTCTCCATCGTAAGGTGTGTAGTTAGCTTGTACGAAGCGTGATACACTTGCTTTTTCTTTCCAATCTACGCCTTTGAAGCCTTCCCAAGCTTTATCAAAAATATCTTGTGCTTCAACAACTGTCTTAACAACCATGTTAATGTCCTCTTTTTTCTTTCTAGTAACAGTCATCTGTTACATTCATGAGACAAGTATACCATACAGTAACCGATTTCAACAAGCGAAAAATCCCTGTTTTTACACTTTCTTTTCTAAAACAGTCTATATTTTGCCCCAAACTGTATTATATTTTTGAAAAAATAAAGTCCTTTTTTCTTTTTTTCAGAAAAAAGGGTATAATAAAAGAAAATAAGCAGTAAAAAGGTGCTAGGCATGTTGATTTTTCCTTTGTTAAATGATTTGTCAAGAAAAATCATCCATATTGACATGGATGCCTTTTTTGCTGCGGTGGAAATCAGAGATAATCCTAAACTCAGAGGAAAACCTGTCATTATCGGAAGCGACCCTCGGCAAACAGGTGGGCGTGGTGTCGTGTCCACTTGTAGCTATGAAGCTCGAGCTTTTGGTGTCCATTCAGCCATGAGTTCCAAGGAAGCCTATGAGCGTTGCCCCCAGGCCGTCTTTATCTCAGGGAATTATGAAAAATACAAGTCTGTGGGATTCCAGATTCGAACTATCTTTAAGCGCTATACAGATTTGATTGAACCCATGAGTATTGACGAAGCCTATTTGGATGTGACAGAAAATAAACTCGGCATCAAGTCAGCAGTCAAAATTGCTCGCCTCATTCAAAAAGATATCTGGCAAGAACTCCATCTAACTGCTTCCGCAGGCGTTTCCTACAACAAATTCTTAGCTAAAATGGCCAGTGATTATCAAAAGCCACATGGTCTGACAGTGATTCTACCTAACCAGGCTGAGGACTTTCTCAAACAAATGGATATTTCCAAGTTTCATGGAGTAGGAAAAAAGACGGTAGAACGGCTGCATCAAATGGGTGTTTTTACTGGCGCTGATCTACTTGAAGTTCCTGAAATGACCCTAATAGACCGTTTTGGAAGACTGGGCTATGACCTGTATCGAAAGGCTCGAGGTATCCACAATTCCCCAGTCAAATCCAATCGTATCCGTAAATCAATTGGCAAGGAGAAAACCTATGGAAAGATTCTCCATTCCGAGGAGGACATCAAAAAAGAGCTGGCTCTCCTATCAGAAAGAGTCGCTCTCAATCTACATCAACAAGAAAAAGCTGGAAAAATTGTCATTTTGAAAATCCGTTACGAGGACTTTTCAACTCTCACTAAACGAAAAAGTCTGGCTCAAAAAACACAGGACGCTAATCAGATAAGCCAAATAGCCCTGCAGCTCTATGAAGAATTAAGCGAGAAAGAAAGAGGTGTCCGCCTATTGGGGATTACCCTGACTGGATTTTAAAACCTTGAAGAGCTGCCCCTTCAAGGTTTTTCTTATACAAATAAACGGACAAAACTGTAAAGTAGCAAAACACTACCAAGCACGATGCGGTATTTACCGAAAAGGGTAAAGTCGTGTTTTTTCACATAGCTGGTCAAGAAACGAATAGCCACCATGCTGACTGCAAAAGCTACTCCCATCGCGACCAAGAGCAAAAACAATTGCCCAAAGTTCAAGAGCTGTCCTGCTTTCACAAATTTGAAAATCTTTAAGGCACTGGCTCCAAACATAACAGGAATCCCTAGATAGAAGGTAAATTCTGTCACAACAGAACGACTAGTTCCATTCAACAAACCACCGACAATCGTTGCTCCTGAACGGCTAGTCCCTGGTAAAAGAGCAAGAACTTGGAAGAGTCCGATATAGAAGGCTGTCGTATAAGGAAGCTTGTCCAACTCTGTTACAGTTGGTTCGATAGCACGATCTTTATTGCGCTTTTCCAAGTAGATAAAGGCAATCCCATAAATAATCAACATGAGAGCAACTGAAACCATATTATGGAAGTGAGTATCAAACCAATCATCAAACTTAAATACTGCAAGCAAAGGTAAAGTGGCAACCAAGACCTTCAACCACAGTCTCCAAGTCTTACGAACTTCCTGCTTGTCTTTACCCGGTTTAAAGGGATTGAGCTTATTAAAGTAAATCACCATAACCGCCAAAATCGCACCAAGCTGGATCACGACATTAAACATGGACATAAAAGATTCATTCTGATTTTGGTATTGGATAAACTCCTCTGCTAAAATCAAGTGACCTGTACTGGAAATCGGCAACCATTCCGTAATTCCTTCAACAATACCGAAGAAGATAGATTTTAAAATTTCAATAAGATACATAGATTACTCCTTTTTCTATCTTCCATTATAGCATATTTTTTTAGTCTGTGACAGTTCTCTTTAAAAGGCACCGATACTGCCACCGCCTCCACCTCCGGAGAAGCCACCGCCAGAACTTCCATTTCCAGAAGATACGGAATAGGTACTTGCTGTGTTTGCGATGCTGGCATAATGGCTCATTTGCGCGCTTGAATGATAAAACATACCGTGCCAGCCATAATCTACATAGAGATTGATATCTGGATTTCCCACTTTAATCTGATGAACCTTCATCAAATGGCTGACCTTGTCCGCATAGCCAAATAAGGTCGCATAGACCAAGAGGCGGTTCCAGACCACAATACTTTCCAATTCAGCCTGATCCAATCGTGCAATCTCACGCAACATATTTTCAAAACTGGTCCAGAGATAGTAGACTTCTGCCCCTGCTTCATTTAGGACACCATCACGGTTATCTAATCGAAGCTTCCAATAATAGAAAACAGCCAAAACCAAACCTAGAAAACCAAGTATTGGCAAGGGGATGTAAAGATAGCCATAAACATCCAAACTGTACAAGAACAAGCCAAATCCGATAAATAGGGGCAGGATAGTCAAAGCACCCATACCCACTTGCAAGGCCTTTTCCCCACCAGTTAAAGGACGGTAGTAATCCGGAAGCCCCCAGAAGGTAACTCTATTTCTCACTCCTTCTTGCATCTCTTTCAATACTTCTTCAAAAGAAGATTTGAGCTGACGCCCCTTTGCTTGAATCCGTTTTTCATCAGAGACTTTTGCTCTACGATAAAGGCTATCAGATACCTTGTAATACGCAAACAAATTGGAAAGAGTTTCTTCTTTTTTGCCTGAAAAAGCCAGATCTAGACAGTCTTTCTCAAAGCCTGACAAACCATCTTCTTTTACTAGCCTCAAACCAACTGCATCTCCTTCTGAAATAATAGAGACATTTCCACGGTCTATCACATCTAACAAGGTAGCTTGAATAAGTTGGTCAAAGGTGAATTTTCCAACTCCCTTGACCAAGGGACTCACTTCCTCCAAGGAGGTCGAGTAGACAGCCTCTGATAAAACCATAGGCTCTAATTCCATTGGTGGTTCATAGATACGATGATTTTTGACATATTTGACCGAAGGAGCGGTCTTTCTTCTATAAATAAAATAAAAGCAAATACTCAATAACAAGGAGATAGAAAGTAGCGAAGGGAAGACCCAAGTAACGAGTTGTTTACTTTGCTCTTTTTCTTTAACAATCGAGTCTTCTATCTTATTAAACTCTTCTAAACGATTCCCTTTCAATCCCTGATCCCTAGCGCTAGCAAAATCGGTCCGAGGCCAATAGGCATGTAACTCAACTCCACGTTTAGCCGGAAGATTGTCTAAACGGATGGTATAATCAAGGTTACTCTTTTCAACCGTTCCCTCTCTAAAAAGTTTCCCTGTATGGAAAAAGAGTTTTTCAGCCCCCTTGTCTCCCCTTACATGAAATTCAAACTTCCTAATAGCCCCTGAACTATCTGACAGAGGTTGCCAATTTAATTCAGCGATGTCATCATATAGAAAAAGCAAATTTTTTAAGTTCCAGACAAGGTCAACTTCAACTGTGTCGCCATCTTGACCTGGATTATAAACTTTAACAGTATAACCATCTGCTCCTTCTGTTACTTCGCTAGTAACATCTGCTAGTTCTGCACCGTTTTTCGCAGCCTGAACCTTCGGATGAGGGTCAATGTCAAATCCGCTAGGCATCTTGCCAGCACGTCCAAGTCCCACGATTTGGCCCTTAAAGTCCTCCTCAAACTGATAAACTATCTTTTGTCTAAATTCTGCCGTATTGTCTGCATGAATATACAAATCTCCTTGATAAGAGTTTATCTTGAAATCAATGGCAAAAACAGAGAGTGGAAGAAGGCAAAACAAGCCTAACACCAGTAAGAAAAAAGTTTTTTTCATCAACTAAGCCCCCTTTTTATCTTTGCTATCATTATATCATTTTTTCTCAAGTAAGGGCTTACCTATATTGAAAAATAGAGTTTTTTTCGATAAAATAGGAGACAGTTATTTTTTAATAGATTAGAAATAGGAGAAATCATGAGAAAAATATACTTATCTATTTTCACAAGTCTCTTGCTGATGCTGGGACTTGTCAATGTTGCTCAAGCTGATGAATATTTACGCATCGGTATGGAAGCGGCATATGCCCCCTTTAACTGGACTCAGGATGATGATAGCAATGGGGCTGTCAAAATCGATGGGACTAACCAGTATGCTAACGGATACGATGTTCAAATCGCCAAGAAAATCGCTAAGGACTTAGGTAAAGAACCTTTGGTTGTTAAAACAAAGTGGGAAGGCCTAGTTCCTGCCCTTACTTCTGGTAAGATCGACATGATTATCGCAGGTATGAGTCCAACTGCTGAACGCAAACAAGAAATTGCCTTTTCAAACAGTTACTACACTAGCGAACCAGTTTTGCTTGTCAAAAAAGATTCTGCCTACGCAAATGCTAAATCTTTGGATGACTTTAACGGTGCAAAAATCACTTCTCAACAAGGTGTCTACCTTTATGACTTGATTGCACAAATCCCAGGTGCTAAAAAAGAAACAGCCATGGGAGACTTCGCTCAAATGCGCCAAGCTCTTGAGGCTGGTGTCATCGATGCCTATGTTTCTGAACGCCCAGAAGCACTGACTGCCGAAGCTGCTAACTCTAAGTTTAAAATGGTTCAAGTAGAACCAGGTTTCAAAACGGGGGAAGAAGATACAGCTATTGCCATTGGACTTCGTAAAGATGACAACCGTATTAGCCAAATC
>NZ_JAJNSA010000123.1:0-6828 GCF_027497875.1 Streptococcus sp. SM3
ACCTCCAACAACGCTGACAAGAGCTCCTTCCATACCAGCGATCACGATGATCACACTGGCTTTTTGGATCTCTTCTAAGCGGTTGAAGAGGCGATGGATGCCGGCGACTCCCACATCATAGATTCGGCGAACCGAATGGCCAAAGGTTTCTGCAGTGACTGCAGCTTCTTCTGCAACAGGAACATCACTTGTCCCTGCTGTGACGACCGCAATGTAGTGTTCAGGATCGGCTTCTTCTTTTTTAGAGTTGAGAACGAAGCAGCGAGCTTCTGGATAATAGTGGCCAGTCGGAAAGCGCTGAGAAAGAGCCTCTCCCTTTTGGAGAGAGACCCTTGTTGTGAGGATCGGCAATTCTTTTTCTGAAAGAAATTGCAGGATCCCTTCAATTTGCTCAACTGTCTTTCCTTCGCCGTATACGACCTCAGGGAAGCCGTTGCGACGTTGCCGGTCAGTATCAATTGCTGCATACCCTAGTTCTTTAACTCCATTGATTTGCTCAAGCGCATCCTCAACGGAGAGATGACCTGCTTGCAAAGAACGGAGTGTCTGTTCTAGATTGGGTTGAAAATCCATGTTTGATTCTATTCAACAACGACAGAAAGTCCGTCGCGGATAACTGTTACTTTAGCATCTTTTCCTTCACGTGCAAAGGCTTTTTCAAGTGCTTCGTCAAATGAAGTTGCAAGTTCCATGTGCATACCTGTAATCAAAGCAGGATCTACAAGGTCAGATACAAAGATAACATGGTGGTGTACCAAAATACGTGCCAAGATTTGAGAAGTCCATTGGTCTGGGACAGTCTCTAAACGAGGTGTATTGATAGCTTGTTCCAAGAATTCTTTTGGATCTTCTACGTCAGCAAGGTTGCGATAGAAACCTTCTCCACCGTGACCGTCTGCACATCCAGCAACCATGATGATTGTTCCGCCTTCTTTGTTAGAAGCTTCGGCTGCAGTCATCCCTTTAACAGCTTGGTAGATGTTTTGGTCAAGTGGGAAACCACCGTTTGTAGAAATTGTGATGTCGCTTTCGATCTTAGACACACGTGCCAAGTCTGCAACGAAGTCACAACCAACTTTGTGGGCTTCAACCATGTCCCCAGCGAAAGATCCGATGATGTGTTTTTCGCCGTCCAATACAACGTTGACGATGAAGGCCAAGTTTGCAGTACGAGCAGCGTAAAGCATATCTTCGTGGATTGGGTTGTGGTCAAGGTTACCAGTACGTGCCTTATCAGAATTGATGAAGTCACCTGAGTGGTTCGCCATGATAGTTTTGTATGAAGCGATACCTGGAAGGACTGATTTACGTCCACCTGAGAATCCAGCAAAGAAGTGAGATTCGATGAATCCTTCTGCTAGCAACAAGTCAGCTTCAGCAGCGATCTTGTTGATGATACAATCCCCACCTGAAGGAAGTTGACCGATTTTAACCATGTCGTCGTCATTTGTTGAAATGTGCATAACGATTTCTTCATTGTCAACGATTTCTTGGCCGTATTTGTTGATCAATTCTTCGCGAGTTGAAGGACGGTGGAAACCAGTAGCAACCAAGATACGCACACGTGCATCAGGGTTAACTGAGCGAATACGACGCAAAATGATTGGGGTGATGATGTGAGAAGGAACGGGACGAGTGTGGTCAGAGCTGATCAACACGATGTCTTTTTTGCCTTTAGCAAGCTCTTCCAAAGTTGGGCTGCCGATAGGATTATCCATTGAACGTTCAACAGTTTCTTCTTCAGACAGTGGGTTATGGAAGTTTTCCGCCTTAGACTCTAACAATCCTGCAAAGTTTTCATCTGGAATCTTTGCAACAATCGTCTTTTTGTCGTACGGTAATTTAATTTCTACCATTATTTGCGATCTCCTTTATTAATACTGATACTTATAGTATAATTCTTTTTTAAAAGAGGTGTGTACTAATTGATGTTAACAAATGTTAACTATACTAATTAAGAACAGGTGTATCATTAGTGTGACTTCTACAAAGGAATGAAGAAGGAGGAAAATCGCGCGTGGATTCAGCATTTTTAGTGAAATTCTTGGAAGAGAGGCGAACGCCCATTATCAAGAAAAAATACCACAGCTACCTCTCTTATCGCGGGATTAAAGAGGACTACATCTATATTTTAAAAGAAGGGGTCGTAAAGACCAGTGTCATCATGCGTGATGGTCGAGAATTTAACTTTTCCTATTTAAAGGCGACAGATATTGTGTCCCTGTTACGGGACGAGGTATCCAATTATACGGACTCGCCTTTTAACGTACGCGTGGAAACAGCCGAGGCAAGCTTTTATCGGATTCCTCGGGTTAAGTTTTGGACCTTTGTCAAAGAGAAAAAGGAACTGCAAGACTACGTACGGGATTATTATCGCAATAAACTGTCTGAAAGTATGGAATCCCAGCAATACATGATGATGAATGGGAAAAAAGGCGCGGTTTGTTTCCACCTACAAAAGCTGTGCAGCTTATTTGGGGTAGAGCAGGACGATGGTGTCTTGATTGACTTTAATATTACCAACGAAGATATTGCTGGTTTTTGTGGGATTTCAACCCGAAACAGTGTCAATCGCATTCTGAATGAATTAAAGCGGGAGGGTGTTTTAGACATTCGACAGCAAAAGATCGTTATTTTGGATACAGAAAGCATCGAAGAATTAATTGGAAGGGAAACATTCTAACATGGCAACAGAAGCACAAATCAGAAAAGAAAAAGAAGAAAAATTACAAGACATTTTGCGGGAAATCGGAAAAGTGGCCATTACCTATTCTGGTGGGATTGATAGTTCCTATCTCTTAAAGGTTGCTTTGGACACCTTAGGGCCTGACAATGTGATTGCAGCAGTGGTGAATTCAGAACTCTTCTCAGATGAGGAATTTAATTTAGCGCTTGATTTGGCGGATCAGTTGGGGGCACCAATACTGGGGCTTGAGATGAGAGAATTGAGTGATCCGCGTATTGCTGCCAACACTCCTAATATTTGGTATTACACCAAGCAATTGATGTACCAAACCATTAAGGATTCTGTCACAGAATTGGGATTTGAGCAATTGGTTGACGGCATGATCATGGATGATATAGACGACTTCCGTCCAGGTATCAAGGCTAGAAACGAAGCGGGAGTACGTAGTGTCTTGCAAGAAGCGGGTCTCTATAAGACAGAAATTCGTCAATTGGCTAAGGAAAGAGGCGTCTCCAATTGGAACAAGGTTCCGTCTTGTAGTGTAGCCTCACGCTTCCCATACGGGGTAAAAATCACTTTGGAAAATGTCCAACGCGTCTTTGAGGGGGAAGAGTTCCTTGTAGGACTTGGTTTTGAGCAAGCCCGCGTGCGCGTGCATGGGGACTTGGCCCGTATCGAAGTAGAAGAGGACCATCTTCTTGAAGCGATCCAAATGCATGACAAGATCAATGACTTTATGAAGGAAATTGGCTTTACTTATGTAGCCTTGGATTTGGCTGGTTACAAGTATGGTCGGATGAATGACTCTTTGGATGAAAAAACCAAAGAAAAAATTATGGCGGAATAAGGCATGAATGAAGTAGTACGATTTTGGTTTGAAGAGTTGAAGCCAGAGGATTGGTTTAAAAAATCGGATGCCTTGGACCAAGAAATGCGGGAGCGCTTTGAGGGACTCTATTGGAAGGCTAGTCGTGGGGAATTGTTTGGCTGGCGCACTACAGCAGAAGGTCGTTTAGCAGAGATTTTGCTCTTGGACCAGATTCCTCGCAACATTTTTCGAGGGACGGCTCAAGCATTTGCGACAGATTCCCTGGCCTTGGTCTTGGCCCAAGAAGGGTTAGAGCAAGCCTTGGATCTACCAGTTGTACAAAGAGGTTTTTTCTACATGCCCTTTATGCATTCTGAATCCTTAGTCGTCCATGAAGTAGCCTTGCGCTTGTTTGATCAACCGGGGCTCGAAAAACGCTTGAAGTATGAGAAGATGCATGCGGAGATTCTCCAACAATTTGGACGCTATCCTCATCGCAATGCTATTTTAGGGAGAATATCGACCAAAGAAGAAGAGGGGTATCTAGCAGAACATGCTGGTTTTTAAAAGAAAAAAAGGATCTTGGGCCAAGCTCTGCTGGACGCTCCTTTTAGCAGGAATTTGCTTGCTAGGCTTGAGGGCTTTTCAGGAGAGCCAGGAAAAAACGGTCTCTTCTCGTGATACAGTAACTATGGGCTATACCCAATTTCCGGCCAATATTGATCCAGTCAAAGAGTACAATGGCTGGTTTACAGTGCGCTATGGGGTCGGAGAGACCCTGTTTAAAATGGATGATCAGCTACAGATCCAACCCTGGCTGGCCACCAAAGGTGAGCAGTTGTCCCCTCTGGAGTGGGAGATCACGATCCGTCAAGGGGTGCGATTTCATGATGGGAGTCTCATGACTCCTCAGACGGTCAAGGAGTCTTTGGAACATCTTTTGGCTTCCAATCAGCGGGCGGCAGGTGAATTAATGATCGAGCAAATAACAGCGACGGATCATACCCTTCGGATCAAAACCAAAGAGCCTCAACCGATTCTCTTGAATCTATTGGCAGATCCTTATTCGACCATTCTTCATGTCGGAGCCAAGGAGTCGACTGGGAAATCGGTCGTTGCGACAGGTCCTTTCCAGATGACGGCTTTTCGTCCAGAAAATGGGGCTAGTTTAAAGGCCTTTGGCAATTATTGGAATGGGGCAGCCAAAGTAGCGAAGGTGGAGATTCGTTCCTTTTCAGATGCGACCTCGATGAGTCTCGCCTTAGATGCTGGTGAGATCGATGCGGCTTATGGGATGCCGGCGCTCAATCTAGCTTCTTATCGTAAGAAAACAGGTTATCGGATTTCAGAAGTGGATGGCTCGCGCTATCTTTCTTATGTTTATAATTTCCGAGATCCTTGGATGAAAGACAAGACGCTACGAAAAGCCCTTGATTTGGTGATTGATCGAAAGACCTATAGTCAATCGCTCTTTCAAAAAGGTTCCCAAGCTACAAGTGGTCCGTTTCCAAGTCGCTTTCCTTTTGCTTTAGAAGAGCCTGTTCCAAATGCGAATGCCAAGGAAGCTGAGAAGCTCTTGGACCAAGCAGGCTACTTGAAAAAAGCAGATGGGTTTCGCTATAAAGATGGTAAAAAGGTTACATTGACAGCTCTCTCTTATGAGCGTTTGCCAGAGATTCCTTTAGCAGTTCAGGCGACACAAGCTGCCTTGAAGCAGATTGGGATCGATGTGAAGATTCGGACTGTTGAAGTGGGCTCGATTGCTGCAGCAGAAGATTATTCGTTTACGCCTTATACCATGGTGGCGACTCCTGTAGGCGACCCCTACCCCTTCTTTAAGAGTTCACTGGCTTCAGACGGTTCAGTTAATCTTGGAAAATATAAGAGCGACAAGGTAGACCAACTCATTCAAACTCTGGGGATAGAAGGCAATCAAGAGAAGCGTCAAGAGCTGAGTAAGGACCTCCAAAGGGAGATTCAAGAGGATCTACCGATCAGCTTTTTGGTGACGTTTAAGGTGGCAGTCATTATGAATGACCGCGTGTCAGGGCTCGCATCGAGTGCCTCAGACTATTACCATATAACCAATCAATTAACAAAGGAATAAGTATGCTTGAACTTCAACACCTAACGGTCCAATCCAAGGATCGGATCATTCTTGAAGATGTATCCTTTCAATTAGGAGAATTTCAGAGCCTGGCTATTGTTGGAGAAAGTGGCAGCGGGAAGTCTACCCTACTAAAGGTTTTGCTAGGACTCCCTTTGCGAGATCTCTGGATTGTAAAAGGCCAGTATCGTTGGCAAGGAGAGGAACAACTCCAGCAGGCCTCTCCCTTCTCCTTTGTGGGAAGTGAGATAGCTTGGATCAGCCAGCAGGCTGGGCGCTTTTTTTATGATCGACGAACCATCGAAAACCATTACAAGGACCTAGTCAAAAGTCTAAAAGGGCGGACTCCTAACATTCGTTCTTTCAAAGAATGTATGGATTTGGTTGGTTTAGAAGCGAAAAAGATTGCGCCAGCTTATCCCTTTGAACTAAGTGGGGGCATGATGCAGCGGGTCGCAATTGCTTTGTCACTGGTCTCTTATCCGACGATTTTGCTAGCTGATGAGCCCACCAGTGCGCTCGATGTGGTCACAAAGCTTGAAATTGTGAACTTATTAGCCCGCTTAAAAAGAGAAGAAGGCTTGTCTCTTCTATTAGTAACACATGATATGGCAGTTGCTGCAGCCTTGAGTGATCACATGCTTGTGATCCGTGGGGGACAGGTCATTGAGCAAGGAGCTACGGTCCAATTGTTGGAGTCCGCAAAAGAAGACTATACAAAAGAGTTGCTTGCTGCAACCCCTCGTTTACAGAAAGGAGCTACAGATGGGGACCATTTTGACCTGTAAAGATCTGATTTTCACCCACCGTCATTCTGCATCGGGGATGCAAGTAGGTCCGATTTCATTTAAGTTAGAAGAAGGTGAAAGCTTTGGCATTGTAGGTGAATCTGGATCTGGAAAGACCAGTCTGAGTCATCTGCTGTGTCGCTTTATCAAACCTCATCAGGGGCAACTCTATTTACAGAGCCGTCCCTATGAAGACTTTTCAACGAAAGAATTCTATCAAACGATCCAGTATATTGATCAACACCCTCATGCTAGCTTTCATCCAGCTCGATCAGTATATTCGAGCTTGATGGAAGTCTGTGATCATTTTGATCAGGAAGCAACGAAAGCTGAAAAAGAAAAAGCGATCGAGGCTGTGTTAGAGGCTGTTCACCTAAATCGTCAGCTAGTCAAACAAAGACCTCAATTTTTAAGCGGGGGGGAGTGCCAGAGAGCAGCT
>NZ_JAJNSA010000016.1:0-34950 GCF_027497875.1 Streptococcus sp. SM3
TCTTCATAACCTAGATATTCGTCAGTATATTTTCCAAGTTTATCATCTAAATTATCTTTGGTTATAGAACATATTAAATCGTTATCCCAAATTTCATTACCATATTTCTCCTGAATTTCTTCTGAACTTAGTCCTCTCTGATACAAGTGCATTTCCTGTTGTATTGAGATTATTGGCTCTAAATTTTGATAAGTACAATTGTCCTGACTATATTTTTCTTTGTATCCGTAGTAACTCCTTTCCTTAAAAAAATGATCCGTTTCTTTCTTTATAACGTCATGATAAAATGCAGTCATAACATCATCGATATATATTAATTTGTTTATTTTTGTTAATTTTTCTCTTTTATCTTTATAATATTCCCAAAACCAATAACTAAGATTTAAATCTAATCTGGTAGCACGGAAAATGCCTGTAATCAACAATTCATAATGTTCTTCAAGGAGTATATTATATACTTTTTGAAGATCAACAACATCTAATTTAATTTTTTCGAATTTAATATTAAGTGGCATATAACCTAGTATGATTCTCCACAGATTTTCGTCATGAGTTTCAGAAAGTATATCTAAAATAATACTTGTTTCTAAAAATGATTCAAGTATAGAATGTTCAGAAGAATCACCGAAACATATTTCATCATAGGATTTGAACATTATGTTTCGTTCAATATATTCTACTTCTTCATTGCTGTCTAAGCCAAGTTTTGTACCATATTCATCAAATTTACAATTATTCAAGACGTCTTCTATTGAATTGGAAGTGTATAAAAACGGATTTTTTGAAGTTACCACCCCTCTCCTGATAAGGCTAATTAAAGGAGGATTGCTAGGAGAGATTTCTTTGTTGGTAAGTTTTTTATATTTTTTTTTAATATTTTTATTTTGCCCTTCATACCAGTAATACTCTGTAGATAGTCTTGATTTGCGCTCTTCATTAATAAATTTTATTCTGGAATCTAATCTTAATGAAGCACAATCTATTAAAAATTTTTTTGTTCTTTTAATTAGCATAAATTTCCCTCTGAAAATGTGGTATATTTTGATGATTTGTTTACAAAAATTACCATAATTATACCACGTTAATTTTTTTTATAATGTAATTATCCTTGAATTAAGGATAATTACACAGTCTAGAGGTGCACCAATGGACGGAATAGAATACAGGGTACAGCTGTCTCTAAAGGATTTTTGTGTCAAATTTATCGCCGTTTTTTTGAGTGCTTTCGTTCATAAATAACCTGACAAATTATTGTGTTTCTTTTCCGTTCATAGACGGAAAGGAACCTTTATGACTAGTAAAGTCGAACAAAAACGTGAACGTAACCTGGCTAATGCCATTGAATGTGGCGACTGGATTAAAGTTGATAAATTACTTAACCAACCGATAAATAACCTTGAACGTAAAGAACGTCATTACGGAGTAATAAGTCTCAATTTAACTATTTTGAATGAGGGAAGAGAGACAGAAATCTTGAATCTATATTCAGATAATACATATAATCCAATTGAGCATTTACTTATCAAAGAACTTAATGAACTTCTCATTAATGCGCTATCTAAACTATCAAAAGATGATCTTCATATCTTTTTGGAAATGGCACTCAATGGAACTTCTGCGTTACAATTGACAAAAGAAACTTCTTTCAAAAGTCATAAAACAATTAAAAAGCGATATGAGAATATTTTAAAATTTTTAAAGGAGGAATTAGAAAAATATTTTTAAAAATTAGCAGGAATTACCAATTTCCTGCTTTTTTTCTCCGTATAGATAGGAGGTGGTTGCTATGATTGTTTAATAAAATAAATCGAAGAATACAACTGGAGTACGATAAATAAGAAAGAGGTAAATCACATGAAAACAAAAAATCGTAAAAATGGCTATTCAGCTAACACAGCTAAACAATATGTTGATCAAAAACAAGCAATCCATTGTTTGAGTACTGAATTTGAAGCGCAAATTAAGTTTGAAGATGGGCAACCTACAGGTGAAATCATCGGGCACAAGGCATGGTTCTCTCAGAAAGGGTTACCACCTTTTCAGGTGAAGTTTGAATCTGAAGTTGTACTTCCGTCTTATCTAGCAATGGTTGATTTTGACAATCTTGAGGCTTGCGAAGTTGGTTACAATGTCTATTTCCGTGCAAATGGCATCAAAGAGGTCAAATAATGACTACTAAAGAACTTGCTCAATACTTGCTTCAAGCCCTAAATATGGAGCTTGGCAGTATTATGCAGGGAGAAACTAGCTACACAAATAGTTTTGATATTAAAATTTTGCAAGATGGTTTTCTATTTATCCCAAGACTACCATCTGGTTACATCATTGATGATGATCTTTATCAGAAGATTTTTTTAATCGCTAATGCTGCTCTTTATCCACGATATACAGTACTTAAACAGAATTCTGCGTATTTTCTTGCTCTTGAAACCGATGATATTCACGTTCAAAGAGGATTGTTCTTCCCGTGGAAAGAAGGTATTTCTGAAAGGCTTGTAATTTCAGATTTAGAACAGTTTGTTTTGAAGCAAGAAAATAACACAGTACCAATAATGAAAAATCTAACTCTAGATTTTAACAAAGTAACTTCTGTAGCTATCGCAGGAAATAGTGGGTCTGGAAAATCTTATGCTTTGACGTACTTTTTAAGCTTGCTGAAAAATTTTTCGGATTTAATTATTGTGGATCCAAAATTTGATACACCTTCCAGGTGGGCACGTGAAAATGGTATTTCAGTTATCCACCCTAAACGTAATCGTTCAAAGTCTGATTTTGTTTCAGAGATAAATGAAAATCTAAGCTCATGTTTAAATCTCATTCAAGAAAGGCAAGAGATTCTCTATGAAAATTCTGAGGAAGAATTTAAGCATTTAACCATTGTCATAGATGAAGTTCTAGCGTTATCGGAAGGTGTCAATAAAACGATAAAAGATTCTTTCTTTTCACTTTTATCACAGGTTGCTTTACTAGGACGAGCGACTAGAGTACACCTTTTATTAGTTAGTCAGCGTTTTGACCACAATACAATCCCAGTTTCTGTTCGAGAACAACTAAATGTATTGATTCAAATCGGGAATATTAATAAGAAGACAACACAATTTCTATTTCCAGATTTGGATCCAGAGGGTATTGTCATACCAGTTGGAAAGGGTACCGGTTTGATACAAATAATTGATAATGAGCATCCCTATCAAGTGTTACCATTATTATGTCCAACATACTACACTAAGAAAGGTATTTTATGAATGTCAAAAAGAATTTCTTTCAGAGAACGTTTAATTTTACAGTGACGTTACTTTTGTATAGCTTGTTTTTCCTTTGCTTGACAATTGGTCTTAGATTACTACAGGATTTGATTGCGAATGCTCAAAGTACATACTTATCTCATCTGTTTGAGGCGATAAAGCAATGGGCTAGTAAAGGTGAGTACTATACAAAAACTCTAGCAATTTTATTACCATTAATTGCAGTATTTATCATCATAATTGAGTTAATTCTACGATTGCTCTATGACACACCTATAAACTATTTTAAATCTGCATATCAAACGATTCGACTAGCACAGTTTTTACGACAAGACGAGAATTCTCAACTGGCCTTTTCAATTGATAACTCTTCTACTGTGACAAGGTTCAATCCTATTTTAAGGAAATTCAATAGAGCAACATCTAAGTGTGTTGTTGACGTAAGAAAAGATTCTGTGACGATTGTGATTAAGTATCCAAAGACGCAACAGGCTCAGAAATTATTGAGAGATATGGAAACCTATATCAAAGAAGAAATTTCTAGTCGCAATCCAGAATATTATTTTTCTGCACCAAATAGGAGAGGTAATAAGCTCTGGTTTAAATCTACAAAAAGATAATAAATTGGCAGTGCTTGGTTCACGTAGTGAAGACCAGAAGTGCTGCCTGGTCATGAAATCTAATTGGCAGATACACTGGGGCTACTACGACCCCCAGTGTATCAGTAATCAATAATCACATGAATTGCAAACAATTTGAAAATGCTATTTGAAGGGAGGTATTCATGGCTAAAGATAAACGTTCGAATAAGTGGGCATTCCTGATTTATCAAGAAAGTGCACCAGAAAATTATTTAGACATCCTTGAAGAAATGCATATTCCATTTGTCTTGAGTCCTTGGCATGATAAGGATGTTAATAAAGAAAATGGAGAATTTAAAAAAGCGCATAAGCATGGGGTCCTATTTTTCGAATCACTTAAAAGCTATACGCAGGTTTCAGAGTTACTAACTGAAAAACTACATACACCTTCTCATGTAGAGGTGGTCATGTCACCAAAGGGGATGTATGATTATTTCATACACGCAGAGAATCCTGACAAAACACTTTACAATATGGATGAGATTGAATCTGGTTGTGGTTTTGAATTGGAGCAATTTCTAATCACTAACAATAACGATCAATTTCTTTCAACTGTGATTGATATTATCGAAGAACACAACTTTACTGAGTTTAACAATCTTATTAGATATGCACGAGTTGAGAATCCGTCACTTTTGAATCTCATTATTGATAAGACTTACTTTTTCGCAAAATATCTGGATTCACGTAGACACTCAAATCATAAAAAGGAGAGTGAAGAATGACGAATAATGAACTTATAAAATTGAATCAGATCGAACAGATTTTGAATTGTTTGCTTGCTTTGATGCAGAAACAAGAAAATACTCAAAAGAATGCAAGTATACTTACTCAGAAAGAGCTACTCTCGATACTTAAGATTTCACCAAACACATTGAAATCGTGGGAGAAGACAGGACTTAAGCGTCTAGAACCGCCGATTGAGGGAACTCGAACTGTCTACTATAGAATGGAGGATGTGCTGACCTATTTAACTCCTTAATTCTAAAAATGTGCTAAAATAGTAATATCACATGAAATATGTGAGGTTGTTATTTTAGCCTTTTATATATCCGAACGTGAAAGGCTATTATGCAGAAAGAAACTATCATTCACAACAATCGAAAAGTCATTAAAACTACCAAGAGTAATGGAACCATTAGCTATACGCAACGTGGTGTGTATATTGGTGTAGACGTTAAAACTGGAAAAAAAGTTACATCATCTATAACTGCTAAAACTCTAAGAAGTCTTGATAGGAAAATCATTCAAGCTCGGATTGAATTTGAAGCGAAGGGTTCAACTCTAAAAGAGACTTTGTTGATTAATAACTTCGAGGAGTTAGCTGAAGCCTGGTTTATCAGCTTTGTAACTTGGGTCACTTCTCAGAATACTATCAATCGGGTTCGAAGCTATCTTGATACCTATATCATCCCTAAGTTTGGAGAATATAGGCCTGAAGAGATAAAATCTGCAGATATTCAGATTTGGGTTAACAAACTAGCTCAACAATCTAAAAAGTCTGTTGAATCAGGTGTTAAAAAATCCAAAAAGGGACACGCAAAAGATTTCGGTGCAGTTATCTATAAGCTTAGTGATATTTTCGATTATGGAATTACGAATTTCGAACTGTCTCATAATCCAGCTCGGACAGTAAAAATCCCTCCAAAACCAAAGGTGGTAAAGGAGAGAATTATGGTATTGCATGGAGAGGACTTGGCTACTTGGCTGAACTATCTTGATACTCTTCCTGACATACGAGCTAATCGAAGATTTAAAGTTATCTGTGATACACTATTAGCTTCTGCGCTTCGAATCAATGAACTTCTTGCTTTATCAATCCATGATCTCGATTTTGATTCCAATGAAATCATCGTTAACAAGACGTTGATGTGGAAAGCTGGAAATAAGAAACTTGGGATTAAGGGTGAGATTGTTTGTAAGAACAGTGCCAAAACTGATTCTGGTAACAGAAGAGTTGCAGTCCCGAGACAAGTCTTAGATGACTTGAAAGCTTTTCATGCTGAGATGGGTGATTACTTTGTGAGTCATGATTTACCAACTGTAGATCTGATTTTCCCTACAATTTACGGAAACTATATGTGTGACAGAAATGAACGTGCAACGCTTAAAAAGCGTTTGACTGAATTAGGACTACCAAATTATGGTTTTCATCTTTTCCGTCATACACATGCTTCTTTGATGCTGAATGCTGGTGCGAACTGGAAAGAACTCCAGATAAGAATGGGGCATAAGTCGATCAAAACAACAATGGATACTTATGCTGAATTGGCACCGAAAAAGAAAGCAGAAGCAGTTGAAATCTACCTTAAAGAAATTGCAAAATTGACGGCTTAGCAAAATGACTACATTTATGACTACATTTTCTATAGAACAATCTAAAAACGTTGATATAACGTTGATATAACGGCGTTTAAAGGGTGCTAAAATAACATTCACAACCTTTACAGAGGTTAAGTAATAGGTCATTCCGTTTCATGACTTACACCCTATTAGTTAGACAAAAATATCTAGCTGATGGGGTGTTTTATTATA
The DNA here is from genome assembly GCF_027497875.1 of Streptococcus sp. SM3. Next base: position 6,422 of record NZ_JAJNSA010000016.1, read on the forward strand.
AAACTAACTTTACATAGTCTTTCTCTATATTCTTTCAACTGATAATATTTAAGGAGAAACATTTATGAAAATAAAATTTAAAGAAAGCAATACCATTACTTCCATAAAATACAAATCTTTTTTATTTGTAAAATTGCCACTACTAGCTATTTTGTACGCAGTTGTTATCAACTTCATACTTAGTTTTAAGTTGACAGCTATAAGTGACTTGCTAACGTCTAAAGGCATTATCCCTCTAATCTTAATTATTCTACTGGCTTATCTTACCTTCAAGAACTATGCTTCTTTTAAAGACTTACGTGAAAATTATAAAGCCAAGAATATTGATGGTATTAATATACTAGTAAAACTTATTCGCATACATGATATGGTTAAAGTCAGAGAGCTTGGATTTAACAAGACAATTTATAACTACACATTTTCATGGGAAGATATCATTTTCCCTGCCATTAACAACCATATAAACGGCTCAAAACTTGAACCACTTGTTAAAAAATATTCATTACAAGTACTGTCTATGAACATTCCCGCAAAAATGATTGGGAATGTGATCTATGTTGATCCCAAGGTGCTTGAAGAATGTATTAAAAATGATATTGAAGAAAGAAATAAACTTTTAAATTTTTAAAGATGACTTTTGTTAAAGTTATTAATAACAAAAAATGACAGTAGAAAATCTATTGTCATTTTTATTTTTCTAACTTTTTAGCAGAGTATTCTCACAAGTCTCTAAATCTCATTCAATTTTTCGAGATAGGCGCTTAATTCTGCTTGGGCTTCTGGTGTTGTGCCTACTAGCTGGCTGCGCATGTGTGCGAGTCTGGCTTCGACTTGACCAATCTCTTTATCAATCTCTGCGAGCTGGTCGGCGAGGTCGGCGAGGGGAACTACGGGTTCTTCCTCAAAGGTATCGACATAGCGCGGAATGTTGAGGTTGTAGTCATTTTCGACAATCTCTTCAAAGCTGGCTAGATGGGCAAACTTCTCGACATTCTCGCGTTTTTGATAAGTCTCCAAAATCTTGGCAATATGGTCTTCGGTCATATTGTTTTGATTTTTCCCTTTTTCAAACTCTTTTGAGGCATCGATAAAGAAGACATCCTTGTAGCAATAATTCCCTGACCTTCAAACTTCTACTAAAACAAGCAAAATCCCCTGCAAATCTACATTACAGGGGACTTGTGTATTATTCTTGTACTTCTTTCTGGGCGGCCTTGCCTTGGTCTAGAAGGGCTTGGACAATTTTCTCATCGCGCAGCTTGACAGAATCGTTGATCATTTCTGCGGACTTGACGATGGTTGTTTCTAGTTGGGCACGTTTCTGGCGTCCCAATTCAATAGCTGCGACGATGCCTTGGTTTTGTGCAACCAGACTTTCAGCCAGTTTGGTAACAGATTCGACAGCGACTGTCGGGCTTTGTGCAATTCTCTCCATCTGCGGAATCACTTCCTTGCTGGTTTCAGCTAGCATCTGAAGGGCAGCATTATTGGCATTGACAATGGCATCTGCCACGACACCTGATTTCATTGATTGTTGCAAAATACCCAGTTGGGCAATGGAAAGCTTCATTGTTGGAATCGTATTGCGACGAAGCATGCCCAATTTTTGGCGCATATCAGATGACACCTTCACAAGATTACGCATCTGAGGTGTTGTTGCCCAGGCAACATAGAGACGGCTGACATACTCAGTGTGTTGTTGTTCAAGGGTATTAACCACTTCAGCCATGCGGGCCAATTCTTGTGACTTGGTTTGGTATTCTACCGTACTTGTATCGAGTTGGTCAACTTGGGCCTTTAGTTCGGCAGCGCGCTTGCCAGCTTCTGTCTGGATGGCTTCGATAAAGGAAATCACTCCCACTAGATTTTCAATGGATTTGGTATTGTCCTCAATCAACATCTCAGCAGAGACGATATTTCGAGCTAGCACATCTTCTTGCTTGACCACTGCGGCAGCCATGCCATCAAGCTTTTGCTCCACTGTTTTTGAGTCAAAGTAAAATTCTTGTAAGGTATTCTTGCTCTTGTTAAACAATCGTTGCAAAAAGTTTGGCTTCTCTTCTAACTCAGCAATTTCAGCGTTCTTGTATTTGACCACAAAGCCTTGCAACTCACGGTTGGTATTCTTGAGTAAGTCATCCACTTGGGGAATCTGCAGTTTCTTTTGTTCTGACAAGATACGATTGACCGTATTGTTCACACCTTCTACAGCAGACTGTCCAAAATCTAAGAGAGCATTTTGATTGGTGACAAACTGGTCTACTAACTGGGGCACGTGCGCCTTGATTCCTTCTTGCTGCTCAGGGCTCAACTTTTCAAGGAAGGTCAAGGTCTTGTCTGAGCCAGTATTTGTCTCGATGATTTGGGTTGTTTTATCCACCTTAGCTACCGTATTATTGGCAATCTGGTCAATATCAAAATTAAATTCTGTCATGGTTACTCCTTTGTTTCTAACCTATTCTTTACGATCTTTTTCTAGAATACGCAAACTGATATCAAAATTACGCATATCTGTTTCATTGAGTTCTCTCAAGACTTGGTCTAGCTCAAGGTCAAATTGTTCGATGGCTGCTTTAGCTTGCTCTAATCGTTCTTCTGCCCGATTATAATTTTTAGGATTGGCCTTAATCTTCAAATAGCCTTCTAAAATCGTTTGGAATTTCTCCATCTTCAAACTATGAATGGCCGTCAATTCTTCCTTATCTCCCTCGGCAGAGGTGGCAATCTTGTCTAAAATTGCCTGATGGTCAATAGCAATATTGGCCAAGGTCTGGGACAATTCTGGAGCTAATTCCTCTGGCTCCGCATTTTCAATATCTACCTGACTTTCTCTATCCAAACGTTCTAGCTGAACATCGATGTTTGCCCTTACTGTACGGACCTTTTTGTCAATACGGTTGTAGACATCAGCGTCGATATAGGACTTAAGACGATCCGCCTCCTGATGGATTTCCCTCAGTTCGATTAATACTTGATTGGCTAGACTCTTATAGGAATCTGAACCTTTTTCTACTAAAGTTCTCTCTAATTGCTGAATATCTTTGTCCGCCTGACGAATCCGAGCTTTTAAAAGCTCAATCCGATCATCGAGCGAACGATCCTGCAAAAGAGGATAGCGCCAACTTTTATAGAGGCGATAACCACCATAGCCTAGCAGTACACAAGCCGCAAGCGGAAGAGCATATTGGACCAACAGGCCTAATAAGAACAAGAAGCCCCAAAAATAGAGACAACCTTTCCAAAAACCATTACCTGATTTCATAAACATTCCTTATTTTCAATTTATAAGTCTATTTTAGCACAAAAGAGCAAAATGAGGGCGGAAATCCCCTAGAAAAGAGTTGATTTCTTTGCTGTAGAATGGAACTTGGTAGCGCGTGTGCTAATTTCAGTGAAGCGGACTCAAACCACAAACACACTCTGAGGAATATCAAAACAAAGGCTTGAAATATCGGGAGTTATATGTTAGAATGAACTTACAATGTGAGTAAAGTTACAGCATATGTAACTAAAAAAGCCCCACCGTGCCACCGATGGGGTTTTTTGCTATCCTCTAATTCCGAGAAACTATTTGAAATAATAAAGATTGTTGATAAATCAACATTCCTATTATATTCACAACAAGAGAAATAAATTATTTTTTCTCTTTAGCTACCAAAAGGCTACCAATAAAATTGTAATTATTTTTAATATGATTTTAGTAATACACCTTATTACTGAGTTTCAAATAAATTAACTAATTCTGTCAACAATTTTACATGTATATGACTTATTTTATCCTATCTTTCTATGGTATAATAGATGATAATATAATTAATATGTAATAGGTGAGGTTTATGAGTTATACCAAAAGTCAAGTATCAAATTTTCTAAATGATAAGATTCTCTTTAGATTTTCTATTTCTAACAATTTTATAATTGAATTTAGCAATTCCGAAGAATTTTTTACATTTGAAGAGCTTGAAAGAATTATAAAAAGTAACTATGATTATTGGAATTCAATTTATGATAAAGCTCCAACTAGTTTTAATTCTACTTGGAAAAGCTTAAATGATAAGTTTAATACAGTAAAAAATTATATTTTCGAACTTAAAGAACTAAATATTGACAATATAAATAATCAAATTTATTACACTTTATCGACTGATCGTGAAACAAGAGAACAAGATAAGATAGTTTACACACTATCAGTAAACTCTCCCATTGACAAAGATACACAATTTCGTAAAATCAGAAGATTTGTTTCCTTCTATATTGAACAGTCTAAAAATAATCTTGATGAAGCAATCAGAAATTTTATCTATCTTTCTAAAAAGAACGATGCTATCGGAAATTATTTTTCAAGTTCATCTCAAGAAATGTCTTATCCAGCACTATATCTACTAAGGAAAAACCTTTCAAACATCAAAGACAATATATCTGATTTTGAAACAAGTATAGTTGTTCCTCTAGATAACAAATTAAAAGAGATTTCAGAAGACTCGGATGAACAATTTAGAGAAATTACATCATTCATCGAAGATAAACATAATAAAATTCAGGAACAATATGATAAAAAAGTTTCTGAGCTTGCTGCATTTAAAAAATCTCTCGACAATTGGCAAAACGAAAAGTTTGTAAAGATTAAAGTTTTAGAGGACACCTACGAAAACAAGCTTGCTTTAGAAGCTCCAGAAAATCTTTGGAATAATCGTGCTGAAGAACATGAAAAACAAGCCAGAAATTGGGCAATATTCCTTGTTTTTACTATTGTAGCTTTAATATTTACTTTAGGAAAACTGGTTCTCGTAATACATGATTATTCATTAAACACTATCAAAAATGAGATACCATTTATATCCGAGTCGTTTATTCTTATTTCAGTGATTTCATTTTTTATCTACATTATTAGGATTTTAATAAAAATCGTTTTGTCAAATCAACATTTAGCTACCGAATATAAGCAAAAAGCTGCTTTGACAAGATTCTATCAATCTCTCACTAAAGCCGGAACTGATATTAGTAAAGAAGAACGACTAATTATTATTAACTCATTATTTAGTAAAGTTGAAACAGGGCTAGTAAAAACAGATACATCAAATGATAGTGATACAATTTTAGCTATTTTGTCAAAGAACATAAAATAAAAAGAGTCTTGGACAAAATTCTAACCTTAAATATAAAAAGCGAACAAAACGAGTTATCTGACATTCAGAATTCTATCTTGTTCGCTTTTTTGCCTAATTTATCGATTTTAAAAATTTATAATAAAGAATTCCTAAAATCAAAATCTTTTTGTCCCAGCCTCTTTTTATATCCCTATTGATAATTGAGGGGGCCAAAATATTATATCATACCAGATAACATCGCTTAATTCTTGGAATAGATAGACTTAGATACACAAATAACCTTACTAACAAATCTCTAAGCAAACCCTGAAATCAACGTTTTAAGACAAAGCAAAAAGCCCACTGTTGTAGGCTTTCTGTAAGATATTTCTTAAAATTAAAGCATTTTGTTATCTTGCAGTGATTAGGTACAGAAAAACAGGCCTAAGCCTGCTCTAAATCTAACTTGATTTCTTCAAAAACTATTAAATTCAAATAAGCTGAGAAAACATAAAGGGTAACAAAAAGGGGACTTAAATTGATGAGTTCAGTAAGCAAGTAAATTGCACCTGTCAAAGGTGCTTTTTATTTTACCTCTTGAATAGCATTGATTTCACTCTCAAAGAGAGAAATCTCAGTTGGTTCATCAGGGCTAGGATTGTCAATGAGGATAGTGATTTCATCTTGCTCATCATTGTCCATTTCGTCAATAAAATCTGTGACAAAACCTTTTATGACTTTACCGTCACTAGTTACTACCTGAACTCTTGAGCGTAGGTAGTTCCAAAGTTGTTTACTCATTCTTGGCCCTCTCACATGTTCTAAGCGCTATACTACTGAAATACTAAGGATTTCATCCTCAAAATATTCTCTAGGAGTTCCATCAACATCTACAAGTAATGAGTCCATCTCCTCTGCATTGTCAAAGGCGTCACAATAATCCTCTACAAATCCTCTAACTACCACGCCATTTTCAAGCGTGATAACTACATCTGTACGGTTAAATTCCCAGAGCTTCATTTAAATATCCCTTTCAATATTGGCTAATTGTTTTGCTCGTTCGCAGTAAGGTGTTAGGAAATTGATAAATCCTTGCTTATCACTTGGGTCATGTTCCTCTAAGAACATCATCAGCTCAAAGTCATTGAGAGCGTCAAACATTTCAGGGTTTTCATTGTCCCAAGCCTCAGCAAAATCCTCATCTTCTCCAAAAAGGGAGTTAAACTTAAAGGAGAAATCCCAAAAATTATCAATCTGACCACTAACTGCTTGTTCTAGCATGTCTAATACTTGTTGACTGCATTTCATAACACTAGACCTCTTTTCTTGAGTTCAGCCATGATAGCCTCCTCATCTTCTTTGGAAAATGTGGTAAACCTCAAATGTGATAATTCTTCATCTGTCATCTCAGACGGGATGAGCTTAGGAGAACTCAACCCCATTGAGTCAATCTGAGAAAAAGCCTCTGATAAGTTCATTATTACTCGTTCTTTCTGACATTCATTTCTAAAACTATGCTACCCTTGTTTTCTTTCACGCTAATTATATCATAAACAAAGCGAAATACGGGCGAATATGGGGCTTAGAGTTCCCCATACTCTCCTAATTCCGTGGTAAGGTTAAATCAATTCCCATTTACCATACCTGCCAAGTGTTCTATAGCTGCCTTCTTTGCCTGATATATCGAAGTTTTAGATTTACCTATTTCCTCAGCAACTCCCCAAATATCGAGATCATTCAAGTAAAAAAGTCTTAGGACAGAACGCTCAAGCGGATTGGCCAGCTTATCAATCAGCCTAGATATTTCCATTCTTTCCTCAGTAAGGCGCTCAATCCTCTGGAGCGTATCCTCTTTTAGCTTCAGAACACTTATAAGATTGTTCTCTGTCTTGTTCTCTCTGCTTGTCTGCACCCTGCTATGGCTTAGTGTTGGTTTTTTGATAATACCACCTTCCAGGGCTTCCAATTCCAAATATAAGCCTTTGATCTCCTTGTTTATCCACTTAACGCCCTCTAGCTTAGTTTTTACCTCGTCAGCACTCACTATTAGTACCTCCTTGCTCTATTAGTGTTGTGTCCAAAAATGAGCACTACTCAAACTCCCTACGGTCATGATAAAACAGTGTTCCCTCAAAAACTTCAAAACGCTTTTCAAATTGTTCATCAGTGAGGTATTCTGCCACCTCCTCACCAAAGTTATTCCCTGGTTTAAGGATTGCCCATAGATTACGCTTTCTATCAAAGTATGCTCTTACAAATTCATCAGTTCCCTTTGCCCTGAGTCTTGAGTGTATCTTTTTCAGGTCTGCTATGATTTTCTGCTTATTCATCTTCGATTAGCTCCGCTTTTATTTCCTCTACAACTTCAAGAATATCTCCAGTCTCATGAGCTTTATAAGCCACTTCCAAGATAGTCTTAGCTGATTGCTGCCTTACAAACGGGGATACTGTTTCATCTGTCATAAGATTATGTAAGACCTCTACCGCCTCCATGCTAACAGCTTGTAGCCTTGCCGTGGTTTGCTGCATTGCATTAAGTCTAAGCTCTCTATAGTACCTCTTGAATGTTATATCCCTTTGCCACTTATTTACAGTTGTTCTAGATATACCAACAGTTTCCCTAGCCTCTTCGATTGTATTGGAAGTCATCAAAGCTAGAGCGAACTTTTCTTGCCTGGGTGTGACTTTCTCCCCCATTCTTTACCTCCTGGAATTGTAAACTTTTGTCAGATAATGTAAGCCCACTCTTTACTTGATTAGGCTTATAACTATTATCTTAGCCCTCAGATAGCCCTAGAGCTGTATCAAAATGATTAGAGTATGTTTCTAAAGCTGTATTTAATTCATCACTAGCTAAAACTAACATGAAAGCTAGATCACTTGCTGAACCGTTACTATCAATGATTGGAGTATCATGATAGCTCTTAGCATGTTGCTTGAATACCTTTAACAGCTCAGCTAGTCTATCCTCTTTCAGGATATAGCTAGGTAAAGCAATGTTGTTAGCTGCTCCGATTTCATGTAATTTCTTAATGGCCAATGGGTTTCGCTTGTATTTCTCTAGATAGCTTAGTAGCTCCTGTTCCGATACTTTCATAGTGCTCAGTAAGTTCAACTCAGCAACATTATCAGCCGTTACTGTTTCGTACTCTGATTTAATTTTCTCTAGTTCTGTCTGTTCAAAATTCTCTAGCTTAGCTAGAATATTGGCAAACTCAGTATCTGAGTACTGATCGGCCTCTTTTTTAAAGTTCTCCAGGCGTAGCTCAGCCTCAGACTGATATAAAACCTGATCTCGAACTTTTTCCAAAAGTCCTTTTTTCATTTTTCCATAAGCCTCAATCTTTTGTTGCTTATAAGTGCCTAGGTTGTAAATTTGTGCCTTTATTTGTTGTAGTGTCATAGTGTTCTACCTCTTTCTTTTTTTCTCTGACTAAAACAAAAAGAGACATGATAAAGAGTAGTTAAACTCTTATATCATGCCTCTAGTTTTCTAGTCAGCAGCTAAATTTTTTCTTTTTGCCTTGTTTCCTTTTGAATGGGTTTACCATCCTGCATTATGATAGTAAGACTGCCAAACTCAGGTAACTTAGCTGATTCAATTATACCATTTTTTGAGAATAAAACAAAGCCTCGATCAAGCAAATCTTTAAGCTGTTCTGTCTTTTGTATCATGCTAAACCTCCTCTCCCTCTGTATCCTGTTCATAGTAATTAGCAAAACCTAAACAAATACGTTTCAGGGATTCCCCTATTGCTGTTCTACCTTGATAATCTACTGTGATAGTCCCATCTCCACTAATAGTTGTTTCTGTTACTGGACTTTCTCCAGTGCCCATGAAATAACCATGAATGGCAATACTTGCCACATCAGCTATTTTGTTTGCCTTTGCATGTTCAGTATTTTCAAATTTATAACTGAAACGGTGTTTTTCTTTGTAGTTTGTCATTTTGATTACTCCTTTACTTGAAATATATGAACTTATTGTAATCTCAGTAGTCCTAAAGCGTTGATATAACTGATATTTTCAACTATTCAACGCTTTTTACTACCCTTTTTAGTGTACTTAAACTCATTTTTGAGCTTTTTTAAGTTTCATTCTTGCAATTCATATCCTCACACTCAAAGTTTGGCGATGGCGAGTGTGGGGCTTTTTTATTTTTATATAATTAAAAACAGCTGCACAATTTTTGTACAGCTGTGACCGAGGCAGGAGCTACCTGCCGTACTTTGCGCTAGATGGTATCATCTAGGTAATCCAACTGTATTTTATCATATTAAAGACTACATTGCAATTTCTCACTCTTTTAATCCTGCTCAATTTTGAGCGGCTTTAGCCTTTAAGCTACTGATTGAGTATCGCTTATCTTTGATAGTAAATGACTTGAAAAAGTTACCCTCTAAGCCAGTTCTGACACGGCTGGCCACTCGCTCACTATACAAGCTAGAAATTTCTGAGCTGCTTAGATTTGTAGTAATAATGGTTTTATCTCGATTACTGAGAATATCAAAAATAAACTCTTCTTCCCAGACTGATTTACCTTTACTACTAGCGTTGTCCGATTTTATGCCTAAATCATCAAGTACCAGGTAATCAACCTCTTTCAGCATTCTTGAGTAGTGCCCCTCTTGGCTAGTAGGAGAGTTAAAGCTCTCTCGAACTCGCCTAAGGATTTCTGTTAGATTGACAAATAACACGCTTTTAGGCTCTCCTTTGGCCTTGTAGCCCTCGTTTATAGCCTTAGCAATAGCAACGCTTAAATGACTTTTCCCTATGCCTGTAGAGCCTGTAAATAAAGTATTCCCTGTCATACCGTCGAGGTATTTATCTACCTGCTCCCTAGCAAATGCTAATAGTTGCTTTTCCTCGGCTGTCTCAGCTATGAAATTCTCAAAGCTAGCCTCTTTAAGCTCTCTAGGGATCGTACTGTCTCGCATAAGGACATTGTAGGTTTTCAGATATGTCTCAACATTTAGGGCCTTATCTACTCCCTCCCTATCCTGCCTTTCTATTAGTTCCTTTGTGCATTCAGGACAAAACTCTTGTATACTTCGTTCCTTACTACCCCTCTTAGGTGTTGAAATTTGCCAATAATTGACCTTATGAACCTCACATACCTTTTCACTAATTTTTCTGTTGTTATATTGCTCAAATTTATTTTCCATTGCTCGCCCTCCTAAAATGGGTTTTCTTCTGTTCGTGTTTTCAGCCATTCTTCACGACTAATAGGCTCAGCTTGTTTAGGTGACTGTTTCAGCTTTTGCCTTTGTTCCTCATGCTGCTTAACTTGCTCTACTGTTTTAAGTCCTAGCCCTTGCCAATTTGAAAGAATTGACCTGGTATATCTAATTGACTTACCAGCATTTAGGATAGTTACCTCAAGAGCATAGATAACTAACTCTTTACCATGGATTTCTAACAAGTCTCTCACTTCTTCCGTCATTGTCCCATTGACTGACATTTGACCAAAAGCCGACTTTAATTTTTCAAAGATTGGATTTTCATGCTCGTCCTCGTCATTCTGACTTGACCTAGATTGACTTAGATTATCTTGACTTGACTTATATTGACTTATATTAGGGAACCCATTGGTTTCCGTTTGGTTTCCACTTTGGAACCCATTGGGCTCCACTTCATAAAAACCCTTGCTTTTAAAGGTTTCTAGTAACTCATGATAGACACTTTTTTTATATCTATCTTTCTTGATAGTATTCTGCTCATGAAAATCCACAATAAAATAAACCATTTCATCATTAAGCGGCCTGATAAAATCCTTGACTATCAAAAGTCCTAGGCTATCCTCACTAACCCCTATCATTCTAACAACTGGGAAAGCCTCTACTACTCCATCATCATCTGAGTTTTGAATTAAATGAAAATATAGAGCCTGTGCCTCTAACGGCAGCCTCAAAAATCTCTGAGTTTGGGTTACTGTCTTACTTATCATTCTACGATTTCCCATTTTTCTTCCGTTGCACCTCCTTGTTAATTCCCCTGATGATGTCATAATAAGAATGACCAGGAGGGATGACATAGCCCTCTGTTTCAAATTCCACCCATTGCTCCACACCGTCCACAATTACCTTACGTAGATTTGTGATGGTGGGCGTCCATTGTTCTTTTTTCTTTGTCATTATTCCCCCTAATCTACCGCAAGAAAATTGTATATATCGGTCTTGCGGTAATAAATCTTCTTACTGTTCTCAAAAGGCGACTGATACGGCTTTAAACCGTGTTTTTCCCAATTATTCAACGTTGTGCCACTGATCCCTAACTTGTCTAGTAAATCAGGCCTAGAAATTAAGTCCCAGCCGTCGTTATGCTGTTTTTCAAGCTCAAGCCTTTTCTCTAAGTGATCTCCCACTTTCTCCAGTAGCTCAAGCTCTGCCTCTCTTGATAATAGTTGCATATTGCACTCCTTTTCTAATTGTTCCGCTTGCCTGCTAGTTGAATATAACACCCATAGCAAGGGTTTAATTCCTCTCTTGGTGTTTCTATCGTCTGTTTGCTTTCTCGCTCCATTTGGGCGCTTTTTTTGCGGTCTCGGTGGTTTAGATAAAGTAACAAGCCAATCAATACCATCATGAAGATAACCGCCTGTGTATTGGTTAAATCTAGCTCATTCATGACATACCTCCAATCTACGCTCTACCCCTTGGGCTGGTAAACCGTTGACTGCCCTAGTGATAATGTCATTAACAACAAGAATACCTAAGCCATCACAAGCCTCCTCATAGGTATCTGCAAATCTATTAAAAGTATTCTTGTAAGTAGCAATGATATTAAAAACAATTACAGTTGCTACACGCCTCCCATAGAGTTGAGAAAGTTTAGCCTCTACTCGCTCCTCGCTATTTCTTAGCTTTTGCATTCTTTCCCACTGTTCAGGGGTGTAGTCTGATTTCTTAACCGTAAAAATACTATTTTCTAATATAATTGCACTCATGTTCTTACCTCATTATGTTTTATTTGTATAGTTGCTCCAGGACTTTCTTCCAAAATTGGGAAAAAGTCATAGTACCTTTTTAATGCCTTTCCTGCCACTCTTATTCATACTCTGAGTCGCCAAATTGAATGCATGAATAAGAACCAGTTTAAAGAGTTAGTGCTCTCTCGTCTGGGCACAAATCACTATTTTGTGATATAATTAAATAAATACCTAACTAAATCCCATACTTGCTATTTGTGGTTTTAGTTGTTTGAGTGAAAAGCCTTGCTAGTTTGCCGACTGTCTAGGCTTTTTTTGTTGCTTAGATTTCTATAAGTGAAAGGTAGTAAGAAATCTTATAAATCTTCTACTAGCCAGTTCATAACTGCCTCATAGATACGCTTTGGAGCGTCATAGTCTCCATTTTCAACTTTGGTATAGGTTTGTGGTTTAATCCCTAATTCCTCAGCTATAGCCTTCTTAGTCTGCTGAGCTTTGGCACGTTTAACACGTACCTTTTCAGCTAACTCATTTGTAATTAGCATTCGTTTCCCCTTTCTAACGGCCTTTTTTGCCGTGGTTTGATTGTAATTATACGACATTTAATTACGTATGTCAACTATTTTTGTTATTTTTTGATTTTATTATGGCCTTTTTTGCCGTAATAGGTTATAATTTACTCGAAAGGTAGAATCTTACGTATGAATAGAATTAAAGAATTGAGAGAAAATATAGGATTATCTCAAGAAAAATTAGCTAAAAACCTATCAATAAACTTACGAACATTACAACGCTGGGAAAATGATGAGACAGCTATACGAAAGAAAAATGCGGAGAAAATTGCAAATTATTTCAATGTTTCTGTTCCATATTTATTAGGTTATACAGCAGAAATAGATGACTCCAACGATTGGGGAAAAATAGTATCTATTTCCTCTCAAGATCCTGACTACGAGGCTGTAAAAGCTGGTAAATCAATCTTCCAATCTCTCACCCCTCCCAATAGTGACAAAATCCTTGAAAACAACATATTTGAATACTACGTAAATTTTTATAAAGATGGTAAGACAAAGAACAAACATAATCTATCAGAGGAGGATTTAGAAAAGTTTTTTGGCGAACAACATATTAGTCACTCTTCCTCAAAAAGGCTTAACAACTTTTATCAGGCCTTAGCTTTCTTAGAAGCCGAAGAGGCTGCTGTTCTTTCATGCTTTTCTCTTTTATCAAAAGAGAAAAAAGCTGCTGTATATGAAATACTAGTAGGACTAATTTCTCCTGAAAATAAATAACCCTATAAAACGTTCTCTAAGCGATTTTATAGCTCGTCTATATAAATTAAAACAAACGAAAATAGGGCTATTCTCGTAGCTCTCAGCCCCATATAAAAACAATATTCATAAATACTTAACTAAATCCCATACTTGCTTACTGATGTTAGAAAGGTATGACTATGAATATTACAGAATACAAAAAGAAAAACGGTACTACAGTGTACCGTGCAAGTGTTTATTTAGGTGTTGATAAGCTTACAGGGAAAAAGGCTAGGACTACGGTCACGGCCAACACTAAAAAGGGCGTTAAAATTAAAGCTAGGGAGGCTGTCAATGCTTTTGCAGCTAATGGATATAGCGTAAAGGAAAAGCCAACCATTACAACCTATAGGGAGCTGGTCGCTCTATGGTGGGAGAGCTATAAGAATACAATCAAGCCAAACTCCCAGCAATCCATGGAGGGGATTGTAAGGCTTCATATTTTGCCTGTATTCGGCGATTACAAGCTAGAAAAGCTTACTACTCCTATTATCCAGCAACAAGTCAATAAGTGGGCTGACAAGGCCAATAAGGGCGAAAAAGGGGCGTACGCAAACTATAGCTTTCTAAACAATATAAACCGCCGTATTCTCCAGTATGGCGTGACTATGCAAGTGATCCAGCATAACCCTGCGCGTGATGTCATTATCCCACGTAAACAACAAAATAAAGAGCATAAGGTCAAATTTTTCAGCAACCAGGAACTAAAACAGTTTTTAGACTACCTGGACAACTTGGATCAGTCTAGTTATGAAAATTTCTTTGACTACGTACTTTATAAGACATTGCTGGCTAGTGGTTGCCGTATCGGTGAGGCTTTGGCTCTTGAGTGGTCTGATATTGACCTTAAAAAAGGTATTATCAGCATTTCTAAGACTCTGAATAGATACCAAGAAACAAATACACCTAAGTCTAAAGCTGGTCTAAGAGAAATTGATATTGATAAAGCTACAGTTTCCCTACTCAAGCAATATAAAAAACGTCAACAAGTCCAGTCATGGCAACTAGGACGGTCTGAGGGGATTGTTTTCACTCCATTTACTACAAAATACGCCTATGCTTGCCTACTAAGAAAGAGACTACAAGGCCACTTCAAAAGCGCTGGCGTTCCTGATATTAGTTTCCACGGTTTCCGACACACACACGCTACAATCATGCTATATGCTGGCATAGAAGCCAAAGACTTACAATACAGATTAGGTCACTCTAATATCTCTATGACTTTAAACACTTATGTCCATGCTACCAAAGAGGGAGCAAAAAAAGCCGTCTCAATCTTTGAATCGGCTATTAGTAATTTATAAATAATAAGGGTGTCCCATTTTGGGGCTACCCTCTTACTATACCTAAAATTAGTTAAGGGTAACTAAAAGGGTAGTAAAAACAAAAAAAGCACTAAGGGAAAGCGCCCCAAAGTGCTTAATATCAAGGCCCCAAAGCCTATCTTATTCAATAAAATATTACAACATTTTGTTGTAGAATTCAACGACAAGTGCTTCGTTGATTTCTGGGTTGATTTCGTCGCGTTCTGGCAAGCGAGTCAATGAACCTTCCAATTTTTCAGCGTCGAATGATACGAATGCTGGACGTCCTAGAGTAGCTTCTACTGCTTCAAGGATTGCTGGAACTTTCAATGATTTTTCACGAACTGAGATCACTTGACCTGGAGTTACGCGGTATGATGGGATGTCAACGCGTTTTCCGTCAACAAGGATGTGACCGTGGTTTACGAATTGACGAGCTTGACGACGAGTAGTTGCAAGACCAAGACGATAAACAACGTTATCCAAGCGACGTTCCAAAAGAAGCATGAAGTTGAAACCTAGGATTCCGCCTTTGATTTTTGTAGCTTGTACGAACAAGTTACGGAATTGTTTTTCACCTACACCGTAAGTGAAACGAAGTTTTTGTTTTTCAGCCAATTGCAAACCGTATTCTGACAATTTAGAACGGTTGTTTGGTCCGTGTTGTCCTGGTACGTAGTTACGACGTGCCAATTCTTTACCTGTACCTGTAAGTGAAAGGCCAAGGCGACGAGCTTGTTTCCAAGATGGTCCTGTATAACGTGACATGTGAATGTCCTCCTGATATAAATAATATTTCGGTGGAAATAGTCACTTAGAAAGCCCTGATTCGTGCAGATGCCCTTCGCCTAAACAGCCAAGGTTACTTATCATAAGACACCTGTTGACGAGCTTCATGCTTTCCTGCTGATATTTCACACAAAATCCATTCTACCATGAATTGCTAGATTTGTAAAGGGGTTTTAAGCTTTATTTTCATTGCCAGAGAGATTGAGAACAAGGGTAAAGGTGCTTCCTAGACCGTACTGGCTGCTGACTGTAATTTCTCCACCCAATTGATGGGCCAATTCACGCGCAATCGCAAGTCCTAAGCCATGACCACCTGTTTTCATGTTACGCGAAGTTTCTACACGATAAAGGCGTTTGAAAATATTCTCCAAATCCTCTGGAGCAATGCCCTGCCCCTCATCGGTCACACTGATTGAAAGCTGGTTATTTTCCAGCTTAGCCACAACTTCCAGCTTGGTTCCTGGAGCTGAGTATTTAAAAGCGTTATTGACCAGATTCACCAAGATACGAGAAAGCTTGGCATAATCTCCCTCAATTCGGGCAGACTCAGGAATTACCTGCAAATGAACATCTCGCTCCTCCTGCTCAATCAAGAACTGAAATTCACTCATGCACTCAATCAAGAGCTGGTCCAGAAAAATGCTGTCCTTGCTGGTCGTTTCGACCTGATTTCTAGCTGTGTTTAGAGTCAAAAAATTCAACTCTTCAACCAGTTTATTGAGTCTTTCCGTCTGACGCCCAATGGTTGCTAGATAATGGTCCTGTTCTCCTTCCTTGATAACCCCATCCAAAATTCCTTCTACCGTCGCTTGGATCGAAGTGATGGGAGTCTTGATATCATGCGATAGCTGGGCAATCATCAAGCCCTTTTCTCGTTCGCTTTCTTCCAAAGAATCAAAGGTGGCCTGCAAATCATGGGACATTTCATTGAAAGCTTGGCCTAATTGTTGAAATTCTACAGGGCCTTGAACCTCCAGATTTGCAGGAAAATCCTTGTCCGCTACTCTCTTGGCATGTTCCTTGAGTTTGCCCAATGAAGTAAAGACCGGCGATAGGAGAAAGAGACTAATTCCAGCACCGATAAAACTAGCCACTAGAGTCATACCCACTAGGAAATAAATTTCTCTTTCTTCAATTAACATTCGCTGGATAGCCCAAAAAACCACGATAATCGTTAGGAGTGTTGAAATGACATACCCCACTAAAATATAACTTTTTAATTTCATTAACTACCTCGTGCTTTCTCAATTTTGTAGCCCAAGCCCCAGACGGTTTTGATGGTGGGTGTTTCTGAACTAGCATGTTTAGCCAACTCCTGTCGAAGAGCATGAATATGAACATTCAAGGTATTGGTGTCATCCACATAGTCTTCTTGCCAGACCTTTTCATAGAGGTCTGTCTTAGAGAAAACCCGCTCTGGATTGCTGGCTAAAAGCCATAGAAGTTCGAAGGATTTGACGGTCAAATCAAGCGCCACATCTCCAACTTGGACCTCATGGCTACCATGATTCATCCGTAAATCCCCGAGACTGACAACCTCTGTCTCACCTCCACGATGAAGGCGACGCAAGATATTGTGGACACGCAAAACCAGCTCACGAGGGCTAAAGGGCTTGGCAATGAAGTCATCTGCCCCCAAGCTCAGGCCGTAAATCTTGTCCTGCTCGCTTGTCTTAGCCGTGATAAAGAGAAAAGGCTGATCCGGAGATTGATACTGAACTTCGCTAATCAAATCATAACCATCCATCCGAGGCATCATGATATCTGTAATAATCAAATCAATCGCTTTTCGCTTGAAGATTTCCAAGGCCTCCACTCCATCATGGGCCACCAGTACTTGGTATCCTGCCTGAACCAGATAACGTTGATGAATATCTGTGATTTCTACCTCGTCATCCACGAGTAAAATTGTCTTTCCCATCTGTCTCTCCTTTGAAAAAAACAGTGCTATACCACAATAGTATAACACTATTTTAATCTCTTTACGAACATTCTAAACGATATTTGGATTTTTCATATCCTAGATAGAAAGTCTGTAGCTAGACTAGTCATTTTCCTCTTTTTTAGCTTTCAAGCCGAGTCCACCTAGCAGTCCTGCCAAGGCTAATCCAAAGAATCCAAGAGTAGCCATTGAGGTTTGGGCTTCACCAGTATATGGAAGCATGTCTTTTTGATCTTTCATGTGAGCAGCCATCATTGGACTTGACACCTTGTTAGTAGATGCCATCTTGCCTTCATCAGACATTTTGCTTGAGGTTACCATAGGCTGGCTAGCATTCATGGTTTTGTCCTGCTCTTTGTTAGGCATCATCTTATCCTGACTAGCAGCTGGCATTTTAGATTTCATATCATTGAGGGACTTATACCCATTCAAGTTCACTGTCAATTCTTTAGTCGCTACAAGATTGCTCAAATCAGCCTTGCCGTCTTTCGCACCATATACTTTGATGGTAGCTTTATAGCTTTGAGTACCGTTTTGTTTCAAGAGGTCAAGAAGTTCTTTATCAGATTTTCCTTGAGTGCCAGCCAAATCCACTTCATAGAAGTAAAGGCCTTTGCCCAATTTCTCTACTGGTGGAAGAGCAGGATTTTTAGCTGAACCGTTGTCTGACCATGGAGCCTTGTCAGAAGCTTTCAAGATAAGACGAGTCAACATGCCGTCACCAGCGAAGAATTCGTATGGAATAACTTGGTTGACGCCGGCTGTGAATGGGCCTGGGAAATTGGCTTTGTCCAAGTAAGTAGCTGGGACATCTACTGTGTCTTTGGTATTGTCAGCCACACCTTTTTGGACTTCAGCTGGAGTGGTTAAGCCATTCAAATTGACATCCAAATCTTTAGTCGCTACGAGATTTGTCAAATCAGCCTTGCCGTCTTTCGCACCGTACACTTTGATAGTAGCTTTATAACTTTGAGTGCCGTTTTGTTTCAAGAGGTCAAGCAAATCTTTGTCTGATTTACCTTGAGTTCCTGCCAAATCTACTTCGTAGAAGTAAAGGCCTTTGCCCAATTTTTCTACTGGTGGAAGAGCTGGATTTTTAGCTGAGCCGTTGTCTGACCATGGGGCCTTGTCGGATGCTTTCAAGATAAGGCGAGTCAACATACCGTCACCAGCGAAGAACTCGTATGGAATAACTTGGTTGACACCGGCTGTGAATGGGCCTGGGAAGTTAGCCTTGTCCAAGTAAGTAGCTGGAACATCTACTGTGTCTTTGGTGTTGTCGGCTACACCTTTTTGCACTTCAGCTGGGGTGGTTGCTGGTTGAGCTTCATTTGCTTCACGGTCTTGTCCAGAAACTGTAGGCGCAGGATTTGTCGCAGGTTTAAGCGCATCTCCTGTTTCTTTCTTAGATTCTGGTTTTGCTTGCACTTCTTCTTTTGGCGCTACCACTTGGTCTTTATCAGCTACATTCACTTTTTCTGGAGAGCTTGTAGTATCCAAGCTTGCTTTAGGTGTTGAGTCAGCCTGTTCTGAAGGAAGAGCTGTATCGACTGCTTCTTTGAGAAGTTCTACTGGTAAGTCGCTCTTTTCACTCACCGAAGTAGCATCTGGCACAACTTGAGCAGGGGTCGGATTGACCACATCGGCACGTACAGAACTTGGTTGACCAACTAGGACAAAAAAGCCACTGGCCACAACAACTGAGGCAACACCGACACTAAGACGGCGAATAGACCAACGAGTATATCTTTGATTTGGATTGAATTTCATAGGATTCTCCTTAGAGTTTTTCTTTATTTGATGACTCTAGTATAATCTCCTAAAATTAAAAAGGATTAAGAAAAAGTTAAAATTTTTCTTAAATCCCTCTTATAAAATACTTATATTAATTAAATCCATAAACGGATTTGGTGATTTGATAGACGACATCGGAAAGTTTGCGGGCTGGCAAGACTGAATGTTTGGTCAAACGACTCAACATGGTCTTACGGATAGCCTGAAAGACCTCTGGATTTTCCTGCTGAATATAGGTCCACAGCTCACGTTTTTTTGCCAGATGTTCCGCTGTTCCAGCTCGGTTGAGGAGGGCACTGGAAATCACCGTCGTAATCTCAATATGATTCAACAGATATTCTCGCATTTTGGGATGACTCACTTTGGACAAGTCAAGCTGGTCTACCAAGAGTCGATTGACTTTGAGTTGCTGGTCAATGCGCTTAATCATCACTTGCTCATTGACAGACTGGTCCTCACGCCCAATCAAATAACGATAGAAATCGACAGGCAGATAGTACATGGTCTTGACCTGCTGAAGGGGGGTAAAGACAAAGAGATTATCAACATAAAAGGTATGCTCAGGCAATTGGAACTGGCTCGCTCGCAACAAATCTGTCCGGTAAATCAGCGAGTGCATCATGATATACTGGCCTTTTGAGAAATTTCCGACCTGATCCCAGCCAAAAATCTGTTGGACAGGCAAGACTGACTCGTAACTCATACTCTTCTTACGAGACTGACCTTCCTTTTCATAGACAAAATTGGTCACAAAGGCATCAACTTCCTGCCCCTCACTCTCTAGTTCCTGCAAGGTTTCAAGAATTTTCAAGTAGGCACGAGGATCCACCCAGTCATCACTATCAACTACTTTAAAATAACGACCAGAAGCCTCTGCCAAGCCGCGATTGACGGCACCGCCATGGCCTTTATTTTCCTGATAGATGGCTCTAACGATGTTAGGATACTTGCTGGCTAAACGCTCAGCGATTTCCTGAGTCTGGTCCTGAGACCCATCATTGATAATCAAAATCTCAACTTGCTCACCACCAATCACTAGCGACTCCACACAGTAATGAAGATAGGCAGCAGCATTATAGCTGGGGATGGCGATAGACAATAACTTCATAATCTACTCCTTTAGGGGACTGATTTCTTCTTTCTCTCTTGTCACTTCTTTCTATTCTACCATAAAGTCCAGCTTTTGAAGGACTTTTACTAGGATACAAGAGTTGCTATCTCTATTTGCTATTTTGGACATCAAAAAAGAGGGGATCACCCTCCTTACGAATTTAATTCTGCCAAGTCATCTAGATACTGGTTGTTAATAACCGCCAAGATATAGGCATCGGCTTTCAAGAGATCATTGGGACCAAATTGGACGTCCAGCGGTGAATTTTCTTGTTCACGAAATCCTAGGACATTGAGGTTATATTTGCCACGTAAATCCAGCTGGCTCAAGCTTTGACCTGCCCAGACACTAGGAATTTTCATCTCTACGATAGACACATTTTTATCCAGCTGAAAGACATCAACATTGTTATGAAAGAGAATGGTCTGCGCTAGAGACTGCCCCATTTCATACTCAGGTGAAATCACCGAGTCAGCACCGATTTTTTCTAGCACCTTCTTAGCTGTCTGGCTTTTGACCTTAGCAATAACCCTTGGTACCCCTAGACTCTTACAATGCATAACTGCAAGCACACTCGACTCTAGATTTTCCCCTGTTGCCACTACAACCGTATCACAGGTATCAATTCCTGCGGTTCTGAGGAGTTCCTCATCTGTAATATCGCCAACAACTCCACGCGCCAAAACTGGCTCAAATTGATTGATACGTTCAGCGTGGTCGTCAATGGCAATAATATTCATATCTTGCTTGGCTAGGGCCGTCAGGACACTACTCCCGAAAATCCCCAAACCTAAAATTCCAATCGTACGATCTGACATCATTCTTCCTTTCTTATCCAATACTAATATCTGCTTTCATATACTGAATCAAATCTTTCTTATCAGGCTGGTAATCCGCTAGACTAACCAGCAAGGTCAAGGGACCGATACGGCCAATAAACATGAGCACCATGACAATGCTAAGAGCTAGCTTGCCCAATTCTGGCGTCAGATTTGCCGTTACCCCAACTGTCGCAAGGGCTGAAATGGTCTCAAACATGAGATAGATAAATCGCGGTGTTCCTTCTGCTGTAATTCCCAACAACATCAAGCCCAACAAGAAGGTCATCAAAAAGATAATGAAGACACTAAAGGATTTTTGGACTGCTCGAGCCTCAATAGTTCTCTGCGCAACATTGGCATGAGGCAAGCCCAGCAATTCACTACGCGCAAAGACCAATAAGACAAAGAAAGTCGTAATCTTGAGCCCCCCAGCCGTTCCTCCAGGCGCTCCACCCAGAAACATCTGTAGGATATAGATAAACAAGGTCACAGGCCGAGCTTGGGTGTAATCAATAGAAGCAAAACCAGCTGTTCTCATGCTTACAGTTTGGAAAAAACTAACCAGCACTTTCTCTGGAACACTGAGATTGCCAATGGTTCCTGGATTGTACCACTCCGTAAAGAGTGTAGATACTGTCCCAAATAGCAAGATCCCTGCCGTCAAGAAAAGAACTAGTTTGGTGTGGAAACGTAGACGGCGTTTTTTCTTCTTGTTAAACTGGGTTGCTAAGTCAAACCAGACCATAAAGCCAAGACCACCTGTGATAATCAAGCCAGCAATGACCAGATTGATCAAGGGATCCGTCTGAAAAGCCACTAAACTGCTACTGCCGAAATTATCAAAACCAGCATTACAAAAGGCTGAAATGGCTAAAAAGATAGAGGTAAAAATGCCTCGTCCCCAGCCAAACTCAGGAATAAAACGAAAACTTAGTAGGAAGGCACCCAAGCCCTCCACCAGAAAAGTTGTCAAAAAGATAGACCGCATAAAGGCCTTCAGCGACCGAGTCTCCCCGTAACTAAAGCTTTCCTGAATAGTTTCACGACTGCGAAGACTGAGCTTTTGCTTCCCCTGAATATAAAAGACCCCGATAAAAGTCATGAGCCCCAGACCACCAATCTGTATCAAGAGCATACAAATCAACTGCCCCCAGACATTATAGGTAGTAGCTACCGGTTGCGTAGAAAGGCCGGTTACACAGACCATAGACACCGTCGTAAAAAGATGGTCAAAATAAGTAGCCTGCGAACCACTTGCCTGAACAAAAGGCAAACTCAAAAGAAGAGAGCCTATAAAAATAACTCCAACGAAACTTAAAAAAATCCGACGAGCTGGCGAAAGTCCACCCAAGGCTCTCTCAATTTTTTTCACAAATAATTTGAATAACATACATCCATTGTACCATAAAAAGTAGGAGAGTAGCTATATCTGAAAGGCTATCTCAAGGCAGAGTTCCAAGGCCTTCTCGAAAGCTTCTGAACCCCAGTCACGACTATCGTACTGGTCCAAGTCTGCTAAGGAATCAGCTGTAAACAACAACTCTCCCCAGAGAACCCCACGCAGTTGGGCTACTGCTGCAAGCGCAGAACACTCCATCTCCACAACAGCACAGCCTTCTTCCTTGCGATAAGCCACCTTTTCAGCCGTTTCTCGGTAAAAACCGTCTGTCGTCCAGGTCATGACTTCTTCATAGGGAATCCCTTTGGCTTCCAACACTCGCTCAATAGCAGCAGTAGCCTCTGGCTGAATTTCCATATAGCGAGAAGGTGCCACATAGTGATAACTAGCTCCTTCATCTCGCAGAGCGCGAACAGGGACTAGAAAGGCATTTTCTTCTATATCAGCCAGCACACCACAGGTTCCGGTGGAAATAATCTGCTCCACACCATAGCCAATCAACCAATCCATAAACTGGGCTGCTGGAGCGGAACCAACAGGAGCCTGAGCCAGACAGATCTCCTCGCCCTTGTAGTTCACGACATAGACTGGATAGGTCTTGGTGGCAGAAAGGAATTCGCCGACACAGTCCGCCCCTACTCCCCTCGCATAACGTTCAATCTTCTCACCTAAAAAAGCATAAACACACTTCTTGGGCAAGTGCAAATCCAGCCCCTCGTGATTGGGCATGATAACCGCCTGAGGATTATCATCGAACTCTAAAATAGGAATCGCATGTTTCTGAATCATAGCCCACCTCCTCTAATTTTGTACTATTGTATCAAAAGCTGACCGAGTGTCAAGGAGGGGGGTGATGAACTGAGGAGAAAAAATCTCAGTATTCTTGGAATTCTCGATACTAAGTAATTTTATAAATCATAAGGAATTAGAGTAAACATTACAAACGTAGCCCCTCTGTAATTAATCTTCAGAGGGGACGTTATATATTAGTAGTTGTTGCTGATAACTGTTACCTTGAAAGAAAAGTATTTATATCGCACTCTATCTGGAAGTTGTTATCAAATTTTTAAAAGATTAACTTCCAAGATGATCATTCACTATAAAGAGCTTCTAACTCCCTCTTTAAATATTCAGCTAGATGTTGATGAGCAAAGATGTCAGCATTCTGTTCCGCTGTAGGATTATAGTTTGTATTGGTATTTACATCATACACATAAATATCTCCGCTTTCTGATTGAACCCATTCTATAGCTGCCACATCAATATGAGCATTTTTAAGGAAGGCTTCATAAGCTTCTTTTTGAGATTCTGGTAGAGGTTCTGTAATTTGGAATTTTTCAGAAGTTTCCAGCTGTTCTGGTCTCTTACCGATTTGACAACCATCTGCTGGACAAAGTTGGAAACCATCTGAAGAATCAATTGAAACAGTATAAAGGAACTTCTGATTGATAAACTCTGAACGACGGATACGACCATCACTTGGTTTAATATAAGCCTGCAACAAGGTAATACCATCTACTGAAGGTTCAAAAGCAGAACTATTAACATAAGCTTCTAGTTCTTCTTCATTTTGGAAAAGTTGCACTCCTAATCCCTTTCCTGCTCTATTATGCTTGGTAATCAAAGGATAGATATTCAATTTTCTTGCTGCTTCAATGATATTTTCTGGGCCCAAAACAGCAACTGTTGCTGGAGTCTCAATACCAGATTCATTTAATTTCAAATATTGTTTCACCTTACTGATTTCTAGATTGATGGCTCCCGTTCCATTAACTACTTTACGTCCATGAGCCTCTAGCCAAGTAAGCACCTGCTCCGTAAACTCTGGTGCATAGCGATGCCCTCTCGTATGAGAAGATGCGGACATCCTATTATAAAAAATTCCTTGTGGAGGTGGGCTTTGAAGATCTAATATCCCACTCGATAGATCCCATAATTCATAAGGTACTTGTATTTTTTCTAACCATTTAACTAAATGCTGTGTCCATTCAATATTTTCATGAATCACATAAACTTTTGCGTTACTCATAACTCCTATCTCCTTTAAGAAAAATTAACTGACAATTGATGTTGCTTGTCTTCTTCTAAACTATAACCTTCTGTTTTTTCAATGATACTGACTGTTAAGATTTGACCCAAAACATTGATCATTGTACGGCCAGCATTCACAAAGAAATCAACTGCAAAAATCAAGGCCACTCCTTCTACTGGCAATCCAAGCTGAGGTGCTGCTGCCAACAAAACTACGATAGCTCCTGATGGAACAGTAGCTGCAGTTTTCCCAATTAAGGTCAAAAGTAAAACTGTAAATAAGAGACTTGATAATGAAAATTGGATACCGTAAGCATGTGCGATAAAAATAGTGGCTACTGAAAAATAGACAGCTGCTCCTTCTAGATTAAAAGTATATCCTAAAGGGACAACCAAATCAATCGTATTCTCATCATGTCCCTGTTTTTTTAAATCCTTTAATAGGGACGGTAACACAACACTCGAACTACCTGAAACAAATGCTAGAGTCAAAAGGCTCCAATTTTCACGAAAAGCAGTCAAATATGGAACTTTAAAGATAGAGGCAATCAGAGGGAAGACAACTAAAATGAGAACTGCATAGGCCAAATAAGTTCCGATAACAAATTGACCAAGTCCAACTAACTTATCAATCCCTGTACTAGCGACATCTTTTGCAATAAAGCCAAAGATTCCGACAGGAGATAATTTTACAATAACAGTTACAATTTTATAAATAGCTTCAATCCAGATCTGGAAACCTTCAAGAATTTTTTGGGTTTTATCATTCTTCAAGCTACCAATTCCATAACCAAGAAATATAGCAAAAACAATAATTGGAAGAAGAGAGCCTTCTGAAATTGACTTCACAATATTTGATGGAATAAAACCAAGTAAAAACTCACTCAATTGGACATTATTAGCTATCCCGTCGATATTAGCTCCAGTTTGACCAATATTCACACCTTGACCAAATCCCAAATAGTAACTAGAGAATACAAATAACAAAGTGATTGTAGTTGTAACAGCGAAAAAGTAGAGTAAGGTCTTCGTTAAAATTTTACCAAACGATTTTTTTCCAATGACACTAGCCACTGCAACTACTATAATTGGGAATATTAGTGGAATAATGACCATGTTCACCAATTTAATAAATGCTTGTCCTAAAAATTGATAAAAACCTGCAAATTGTGGCCAGATTACTGCAAAAATAACACCTAAAATCAAAGCTAGCAATAATTGCAAACCGAGTGAAAGTTTTGACCATAAATTAACTAATTTCATAAAATAACCCCTTTGCTTTTATTTGCTAATTATTCTACTACGAATCTTCTAGCTTGACTAATATATATTTTCTATTATGACCATAAAAAAGATTTATAACAATATCTCAAAGTGTCGTCATATCTATTTCGCTATCCATTATGAATTTTTTATGTTAGAAAAACACCACCATCTAAACTACTCAACTGGATGGAGCAATTCCATAATGATCAAGAAGAGTGACTTCAAGTATCAAATCTACAAAAATAGGCTGAGTAAAAAGTCTTTGAAATCAGAAAAACGCATAATATCAGGTAATGAACAACCTTGATATTATGCGTTTTATTGTTGAAAGATTTACTTCATTTTTCTTGAAATTAAGTTTTTCCCAGCCTCTTCTACTTCTATTTCACAGGTATCTCCTTAATCACGCACGCAGGATTGCCAGCTAGGACAACGTTGTCGCCAAAGGACTTAGTGATTACAGCTCCTGCCCCAGCAACAACATTATTGCCCAGTGTCACTCCAGGAAGGACAATGACACCTCCTCCAGCCCAGAAATTATCTCCGATGGTAATAGGCTTGCCGTATTCCACACCTGAATTACGTTCCTGCGGGTCCAATGGATGGAGGGGAGTCAAGAACTGACAGTTGGGGCCAATCATAGCATTGTCCCCGATGCGAATCGGACAAACATCCAGCATGGTCAAGTTCCAATTAGAATAAAAATTTTCCCCTAGATGGATATTGACTCCATAATCGACTACCAGGCGTGGATTGACATAAAGATTTTGCCCGGTTGACCCAAACCAATCCTTGATGATTTCGACTCCCTTCAAGGGATCTTCTTCCTTGTTAAAGGCAGACTGTTTTTGGCGAGAAGCCTGAGCCAAGTCTCGCAATTCTGGATCCGATGGACGGTAAACCTCTCCTGCTATCATTTTCTGGTATTCACTGGTCATTGTTTTCTTCTCCTCGTTCCCTATTATCATATCAAATTTTTTACGTATCTGACTAGAATGAGGGGTACTTTCTACAATTGAGCCTCTGATTGTCATCACATCCTGTCTAAACGAATACGGGTCACGATTCCATCTGGGTCTGTGATTTCCAACTGGCTCGATGTCAGCCATTTGATTGGTGCATCAACTTCTTGTGCTCGTTGCGCAATCGTTAACAGTTCTTCTTTACTAGCAACCTCAATAACATAATGGGCCAAACCTGGCAAGTCTTGCTTACGCGGAGCCAAATTTTTTCCTCCCCATTCGTTGACTGCCAAATGATGATGATAGTCCCCAGCTGCAATCCAACTAGCGCTAGGCACACTGAATTTATCCTCTAACCCTAACACCTTTTGATAAAACTGGCTGGACTTTCGACTATCCTTGACGGAAAGATGAATATGCCCCATTCTCGTACCTTCTGCCAGGATAAAGGGCTCTACTCTTTCCCCCAGCTCATAAATGTCCTGCGCCGCAAGAGCCTCAGTGACCCCTATAATACGACCGTCTTCTCGAATATCCCATGTGGAAACTGGCTTATCTCGATAGAGTTCAATGCCATTTCCCTCCAAATCTTCCAAGTAAATAGCTTCACTGTAACCATGGTCTGCACCGCCGACAAGAGGAATCTGTAAATCTGTCAGGTGTTTCAAGACATCAGCCAAAGCCTTTCGTGTCGGCAAGAGAATAGCCAGATGGTAAAGACCATAATGTTCCCTTACTTCACCGCTCTCTTGTGCTTGAATCAGCTGTACCAAGGCTTTTCCACCAAGTCCTAGAATGGACTCTGTCTCAGTTTGAGATAAGATTTCTAAACCAAGCACTTGCTGATAAAAGGCTGTTTGGCTTGCCAAGTTCTTTACATTTAAAACTGCCTCTGCCAAATAAATGTGGCTCTTGTATTCATAGGTCATAAATATTTCTCCTCATAGTTGTAACTGTAATTATTTCAACTATTATATAACCTCCATCAAGAAAGTCAAGCCAGACAACTTATAGATTATGATTCTGTAATCTTGTCTATATGGGATTAGAACGAGAAAATCTACAGAGAATTGACAATCAAACCATTGAAAATTTTTACCAACTCTAAGATGACTCTCATCTCAACCCAAAAAGAAAAGGAGCGGATATGATATCCTACTCCTTATTCTTGTCAGAAAATCTAATTAGAATTAGTCTTCTTTTTTCTTACGAGCAACAAGTCCAAATCCACTCAATACTCCAAGAAGTCCAAGTGCTGCTAGGCTAGCATTGTCTTCTGTACCAGTGTTAGGCAATTCTTTTTTAACTTCAACATTTTTAGGTGTTGATGGTTGAGAAGCTGGTTGGTTTGGAGTTGATGGTTCAACATGCTTAGGTATGACTGTTACTGGGACTTCTACCTCTACGATTTCTCCTGATGGTAGTTTTACTTTTACTTTAACACTTGGTTTTTGTCCTGCCGTATCAGTTGCTGGGATTTCTCCAACTTCTACTATTTCAGCACCTTTTGGTAACTCAACATGTTTCTTAACATCATCTTTGCCAATTGGAGTTCCAACCTCTACTACGATTGGGGTAGTTTTAACTGTTTCTCTTGGAGCTGGAGTCGCCTTTGGTGTGACTGTTACTGGGACTTCTACTACAATAACTTTGCCACTTGGTAATTCTACCGTTACTTTAACTGGATCTTTCTTACCTGGCGTTGTCAAGTCTGGAATATTTTCAACCTTAGTAACCTTACCACCTTCTGGAATGGTGATACCTTTTGTGTAATCCTCTGG
>NZ_JAJNSA010000124.1:0-6609 GCF_027497875.1 Streptococcus sp. SM3
GGGGATGAGCGTTTTGCTAGTCTTGAAGATGGGGACAAGATTTTTGGTAGCAATCCTTTCTACGAGCAAGTCAAGGATGATATTGAACTTTTAAATGAAGCTGGGAATGAGTTTTCAGAGGAAGCTATTTTGGCTGGAGAATTGACACCAGTCTTCTTCGGTTCAGCCCTTACTAACTTTGGTGTGCAGACCTTCCTTGAGACCTTCCTTAAGTTTGCTCCAGAACCACATGGCCACAAGAAAACAGATGGCGAAATTGTGGATCCTTATGACAAGGATTTCTCAGGATTTGTCTTTAAAATCCAAGCCAACATGGACCCTCGTCACCGTGACCGTATTGCCTTTGTCCGTATCGTATCGGGTGAATTTGAACGTGGCATGAGTGTCAATCTGCCTCGTACTGGTAAGGGTGCTAAGCTGTCTAATGTCACTCAGTTTATGGCGGAAAGTCGTGAGAATGTGACCAATGCCGTGGCTGGAGATATCATCGGGGTTTACGATACAGGCACTTATCAGGTTGGGGATACCTTGACGGTTGGTAAAAACAAGTTTGAATTTGAACCACTGCCAACCTTTACTCCTGAAATTTTCATGAAAGTTTCTGCTAAGAATGTCATGAAGCAAAAATCCTTCCACAAGGGGATTGAACAATTGGTGCAAGAAGGAGCCATTCAGCTTTATAAAAATTACCAAACAGGTGAGTACATGCTGGGAGCTGTTGGTCAACTTCAGTTTGAAGTCTTTAAACACCGCATGGAAGGCGAGTACAATGCAGAAGTTGTCATGAGTCCTATGGGTAAAAAGACCGTTCGCTGGATCAAGCCTGAGGACTTGGATGAACGCATGTCCTCAAGCCGAAATATCTTGGCCAAAGACCGTTTCGACCAACCAGTCTTCCTCTTTGAAAATGACTTTGCCCTTCGCTGGTTTGCGGACAAGTATCCAGATGTAGAGTTAGAAGAAAAAATGTAAATCGTTACAACTGACTAGCAACATAAAGTTGCTGTCATTTGACGGTAACCGCTATGGCGGCTTACCTAAACGCTTCACTAGTAAAAGTCCGCGAATGATATTGATTCGTGGATTTTTCCGTTGTAGGTAGATAGAAAAGGGTAACTGCTTACTAATTATGTTTGGAAAATATAATTGATTTACCAAACTCAGTGTCGTAGTGCTAAGAGTGTCAGCCTGCCTACAGGTCTCGCTAACTGGTTTTACCAAAGCTCATGGATGTTATTCGTCCATGAGTTTTTTGTTTTGAGAAATAGAAATCAAATTATTTATGTTTTTTTCACTTTTAAGCACTAATATTGCACGTTTGCATTAAAATATTGAAATAATGAACATAATGAATTGAATGTTTATTTTTACATATACTAAATATTTTTGGAAACAATTTGAATGTTGGATGAGTAAAGAACTTTGAAACATCATATCATATAAAAAATATATTAAAAATCTTGACAAGCGTTTGCAGTTAAAGTATACTTGAAACGTATGATTAAAATAGGGTGGATTGTCCACTTTTGGTATATAACGAAAGGGTAAAGTATGTTTTTTAGACGTCAGAAAGGTGAGTATAGAGAAACCGACCGAGTGACGCGGTATAAGTTAATCAAATCAGGAAAACATTGGTTGCGGGCTTCAACCTCTCTTTTTGGTTTGTTCAAGGTCTTGCGGGGTGGTGTAGATACGACTCAAGTCATGACAGAGGTAGTAGAGGATAAAGTAAATCCTTCTATTACAGGTTTGGATATTATCAAGGGACTTGCTGCTACAGGTGCTGTTTTAGGTGGTAGTGTTGCTACTCAAACAAAAGTGTTTGCAAATGAAACAGTAGCCGTGGAAAAGACACTGGAAAATCCAGATCTTTTGGTTACCAATGATACAGTAGTTCTTGGTACGACATCTCTAAGTAATTCAGAGAATTCTGCTAGTTTGTCTACTTCTATGAGTGAAAGCACTTCGATGTTAGAATCTGTGTCTAAGAGTTCGTCAGCAAGTGCTTCGGCGAGTACTTCGGCAAGTGCCTCAGCAAGTGCATCCAATAGTGTTTCGACAAGTGCATCTGTCAGCACCTCTACTAGTATCAGTCAATCGACAAGTGAGCCAGGTAGTTTCTCTACAGTGTCAAGTCTATCAGTTGAGCAGAGCACTTCTGCGACAGCAACTGAGCAAGACTCTTCTGTATCAAAAGAATCAACTAGCCTAAAAATCGATTCTGCTCTACTGAAGGCAACTGAAATTGATGGGAAGGTTAGTGCGAGCGCTGCTCAATCAACTTCTACCACGACTAGTATCGTAGGAGTTACTGCTGGTGCTATCGCAACAGCAGAAGTTTCAGCTAAGCAACAAGACGACAATCGTAAGAAGTTGACAAAACTTTCAGCTGAGATGGGTGAGTATCTTGCTAAAGCTGTTGGCTTACCAAATACTGACTCGGCCATCACTAAGGTAAATGCTGCGGTAACTGAGATTGAAAAAGCCTTGGCTGATCCAACTAGTGATTTGACAGCAGTAGTACAAAAAGCGACTCTAGCTCGTAATTCCATTGTCAATGCTGTTTTGAGAGCTAATTCTGGTACGCGTGATGCCCGTAATGGCCAAGCCATGTTACGTGACGCTTCTCTTCGCGCAAGTTGGGCACCTCAACAGAATGATGGGCGTATGAATGTAAGTAGTCCAACTGCTACTTTTAATAAGGATACTGGTATCGCTACTTACACCATGAATGTCCATGCTGATAGTGCCTTGAGTCACGTTGGTGTAAAAATCGAAGTTGGCAAAGGTGGACATGTCCAAAGTGCGACCTTTAATGGTAGTTCGATGGAAAAAACATATACACATGGTTCAGAGGCGGGTTATAGTTATCGTCATGGCCAAAACAGGAACTTAGAGGGACAAGTTGTAGTAAGAGTTAAATACGATAATAATGTTCCGACTGCGACTGCCAATATGCAGGTTCAAGTAAGTTCTGCTCCTATTTATGAAAATACTCCAGGGAATGGATCGGCAGTTCAATCGGCAAGTGTTCCAACAGGGTATAGACAACAAACTACCAATACGAATACAAACTCAACATTCCGTTTTAATGTTACTGCCTATAAAGAAGTTTTTAATGGTGATGTTGTTGGAGATAACGTAGGTTTAGAAGGAGTAAATACTAATTCAGGCCGCGTTAAGTATATGAACATCGAGAATCGTAATGTAATTCCTGGGGTAAGTTATCTAGGTCCTAACAATAATGAAAAATTAAACAGACCAGCTGTAACTGCTCGATTGGAGGGAACGGTTGGTGGAAACGATGCTTCGGCTGAAGTTGGAAAAACATATGTTTATCGTTTTGTAGGAACTAATTATTCTGGTGCCCAAGCTGCTGCTAACGTAGGCTATTATATCAAAGGTTTCAACGAGCGCCATGATATCCAAAGTGGTAATACTGTTCAGGTTTCTGATTTGGACCATTTGACACCAGATGAAGTTAATGAAGTTTATAATAATTTTGTTTCAAATCCGCACAATCTTACTAATTTGCAACAGAATGGAGATGTTGCTCCAGATGTATCAAAAGGTAAACTAATTCCAAATGCAGATGGAAGTGTTACTTTATCTTACCCTGGGGCCAAATCTAAAATTGACGTTGCAACAGATGGTACCATCACGGTTACTTATCGTGACGGTTCTACAAGTGTCATCAATGCTTCTTTAGAGAAGGAAAAAATACCTCCAGTAATAACCGTTACTGCGACCCGTAATGGTAAACCTCTAGCTGCAGAAACAGGAGCTATAGCAGGAGATAAATATTACTATTACTATGCAGGTGATGATATCGGTTTTGAAATGAAAGCCGTAGACAATAAGGGGAAACTGAGTGAGTTTAAACTTGTAGCACAGGCTGATGGTAATAGACCAGCGTCAGAAATGGCTCAAAACATCTTTGGAGATACCAATTATGGGACTGGGACAGCTACTTCTCTATCAGATCCAAATGGGAATCTCGTTGCGACTGAGTCTAATCCGGCAGTCATAACTGCAACTGGGCATATGAAAGATGATTTGACTTATGCTCCTAAAAATGAATGGCGCCGTAATGCAGTAGCAACAGATAAAGCAGGGAATGTTACGATTCCGGGAGATAACAGTACAGGAAACTTCTTTATCAAGCAACGTCCTTTGAATGAGCGTTACAAGCATGAACCAGAATTCACAATAAAAAATCCTGAGTTCACGCCTGTTGTAAACAAGAATAGCCTGACGGAGACTGAAAAGAATGCTGTAAAGGCTGCTATCTATGCTAAAAACAATCAGCAGACATATCGTATTAAGGATATTGAAGTTCAGGCCAATGGTACAGCAAAAATAGTCTACAAGGACGGAACGAAGAGTGATGACATTCCACAGTCAGTAACAGTCAACGAACGTCCTAAGTTAGTTATTCCTTATGACAATCCGGCAACGAAAGAAATCTATCTATATCGCAACGAACCGGTTAATATTACCCTAAAAGCGACGGACGACTCTGGCAAAATCAATTCATTGAAATTGACGACGACATCTGGAGCTGCAGATGGTAATGCTGCTAACTATGGTGGCTTTACTGGTGTCACTCGTTCAAATCCAATCACTTCTACGACAAACCAAGACAATGCTACGATTACTTTGACAGGCACCCTAAATAAAAGCCTGCAAAAAGGGGCATTTACTGAACGTAAACTCGTAACTACGGATAACCAGAATACATCAAATAGTACTGATAATAACGAAGGTTACATCAAGTTTGTTGTTAAGGATCAAACGGATAAGTATAATGCGGTCTCTAAAGTAGACACTATTTATACCTATGCGGGTGAAACAGCAGCGGACTTGGGAAATGCAGCTAACTTTGTTCAACTTGAAGGTGGGAAGTCTCTGCCTGCAGGAGCAACGGTTGCCTGGACAAATACGATTAACAATTCGACTACTGGAACAAAGAGTGCTGTTGCGCGTGTTACTTATTCGGATGGTTCAACCGATGATGTAACGGTCAACTATAAGGTGTTGGCTACGATTGCCCCTAAAGGACCTGTGAATGATATTCAAGGTACAGCTCCTCATAATGGTAACTTATGGCATGATTATGTCAATAAGCAAGGAGACGATGCTTACCCAAGTGGAGCTAGTCAAACTTGGAGAAAGAATGGTCAGCCTGTAGCAAATTCACCTATTAGTACAGCAGAAACAGGTCGACACGATTACCAAGTCACCTTTACTTATCCTGTTGGTCGTACGGGTGCAGGTGATACTACTAAACTAAGTAAAACTGTTGATGTTGTTCATGATGTTTATAAATTTGAATCAGACCGCTCTTATGTTTTCACACAAAACAAGACGGATGAAGCTGGTTATAAACAAGCTGTAGCAAATCCTAAAGAAGCTGTTACAAGAGTAACAGGAAGTCCGGATTTTAACGCGACAAACACTAATTACAAATGGGTTGATGGTGCACCGTCACTCACTGAGGTAGGAACCTTTACTAAGGAAGTAGAAGTAGAACTACCTGCAGATTCAACGGGGGTAAGAGTTACACAAAAAGTCCCTGTTACTGTGAAAGTAAATCCACAAGCCCCTGAAATAGCTGACGATTCAGTTACTGAAAAGGGTGGTTTGCCAAATCGTTCGATTGTGGTGAATAACGTAACACCAGGAGCTACAGTCACTTTAACGATTGGTACCCAAACCTTTACTAAACAATCTACTGGAACAAGTGTGACGTTTGAACCGTCTGAGTTGAAGCGAGCTACTGATACTAATAATGGCTTGTTGCCTACAGGAAATGTAACGGTTAAACAAGAAAAAGTTGTAACGACTCCGACGGGAAGCAAAGAGACTCTTACATCTGCTACAACTTCTAAGACCATTACTAAAGAAAATGTAGTTCCAAAGCCTGAATTTGAAATCTATGTCAAGAATGATAAGACTAGTAAGTGGGAAAAGCTTTCTCCGAAAAATAATGTCCGTCCTGGCACGAGCGGATACGAGATTTTTGCCGGAGATGAAGTTAAAGTTGTCTTAAAAGGTTCAGATAATAGTGGCAAAATCAAAGAACTGAAGCTTTATGATGGTATTTCTGATAAAACTAGAATATTCCAAGATGGATATTCTTCGAATGATGGTGCACCGGGATTCAAGGATACACCAACGAATGCTCCTGCTACTTTAGAGTATACAGCTTCTTATAATGCTAATCAGAAATATGATGATAAAAATAAATGGAATCTCGGAACCAAAGTTGTAGACTTGTCTGATAACGAAGCACGCACTCCGACAGTAGTAGTTGCTCAAGGTAAATTGAATGTAAGATTCCCTGGTGTGAAGCCGTCAAGAGTCTTCCAAGTTAAACATCCAAACGCTCTGGATCAGCGTGAGAAAGATGAAATCTTGGCAGCTGTGAAAACAGCAAATCCAGAGACTGCAAATCGTATCAGTAGTTATTCTATTGCAGAAAATGGAACGGTGACCATCACTTATAAAGATGGAACGGTGAATACGGTAACGCCAGATATATCTGACTCTGATTACCGTGCATCAGTGTCTGCGTCGACAAGTGCAAGTCAAAGTGCCTCAGCATCG
>NZ_JAJNSA010000125.1:0-6557 GCF_027497875.1 Streptococcus sp. SM3
GCAATCCAAACCATTAGTTTATAGCTTACTTTGGGCATCCCACTTTTTACAATCATACAGTTCACGTATGATCCCGTCCCTTGGGTTCCAATATTTGCAAAAGCTACTAGTAGTAAACTTAAAAGGGCAAAGGCAGGTGTGCTTAGAGTTGATAGCATGGTTGTTGGATCACTTTCATAAACACCTGTTTTGACAAACATGGCTAGAGCCATGACTCCACCTGTCGCAACGAAGAATGGAGCAACAACCCCGTATGATAAGGCTGTAGCCCAATAGCCACTGCGTTCTGATTTTGCCAAACGTGGTAAGACTAATGCTTGTGTAGACCAAGAGAAGGCAAAGGCTACATTTCCTTCCCCAGAAAGCATGAAGCGTTCTAATGGAGTTAAATCTCCTTGGGTAGCCGGTTGAATGTTCATAATGTCAGCGATAGGAACGGCGACAAAGCAGATTCCAACGATAATGAGACCGACAATCAACAAGGCGATAACCAAAAAACGATTGGTCCATTTGATCACCTCTGGACCTCCAAGAGCAATCAGCGTTCCAAGGAGAACACAGAGAGTACCTAAAATCGGTGCCCATACTCCCTTGTCTAAACCAAGGCCAAAATTATTTCCCAAGTGGATCATAGAATTGGCAAAAAGATTAGCCGCAACGGCGTACCAGCCAAAGTTAGCTAAGCTAATAATGGTTGATAGCAAGGCTACCCCTTTTTTTCCTAAGACAGCCCTCAACCAAATCCACAAATCAATTCCATATTTAACCGCAAACAAGATTGGGAGACATTCGATAAAAACCCAGATAATGTTAAAGCTAAAAATATTAATCAACATTTGATTAAAGGTCAAATATTGAGCCACATAAGCTCCTTGGGTATAACACCAAGTTGCAATAGCAAAACCACTTGTCGATAAGAAGAGATCCCAGAAAGAATACTGACGATCCTTGTTGGTCATGGGAACAATTCCCGTTATCGTCTCCTGTTGAATAATGTCATTCATCTTGGACATTTTATTGAATACCTCCTGTCATGGCTAGGATAATCAAAATGAGGTTGACTATGACTAGGGCGATGACTATAGTAAAATCACTTTTTAAAAATGGCTGAGCAAACACATAGTTTGGTGATTCCATTTCTTCTAGCCTTCTTTTCGTTTCATTTGCTACTAATTCTTCAATTTCAGATGTCGGTTTCATCTCAATTCTCCTATAAGTATAAATCTAATGCAAGTTTTCCATACTGCTTGGTATAACGATACCAGATATAAAGAAATTCACCTACTGGTTTTCCAACGCTTTCTTGGAACAAGGCCCACAAAAACCAATAATATGAAGTCACTGAGACATAGGCAAAATAGTGACGTTTGGTTCTCTTGTCTGGAACTTCTTTTAAATAGATTTCAAGTACCTTTTCAGCTTCTTCTACTGTATAATTTGAACACCCGATAAAGGTTCCTAAATCTCCTGCTGGATCTCCCATACCAGAATATTCCCAATCAATCAAGCTCATTTCTCCAGCTTCATTCAACAAAAAATTTGGGCTATAAGAATCTCCGTGGCAGAGAACCTTTTTCGCTTTATCTTCTTGTAAAAGCTTCTCGAGAACTGAGACATTCTTATCCAACTCTTCAAGTCCATCAAATTCAAAACGATTGCTAGCTTTTAATTTTTGTCTAAAATCATCAATTCCCTCAAATTGATCAAAAGAATGATCTGTTTTTTCTCCAGATTGGTGCAAGCGTCTCAAGAGCTCCATTGCTTTTGCTACATCATCCCAATTATCATAATCTAGTTGCTTGGCATTAGGGATAAATTCTGAAATTTTCCAGCCCTCATTCTTGTTCATGGCAACAAAAGTACGGTCAATCTTTAATTTTGCAGCAATTTCCATGGAAGCCGCTTCACTAGCACGATCGATATAATTCTCCGTTCCTCTACCCGGATGACGGTAAACATATTTCTTCCCTAGGCAGTCAAATGAAAACGAAGTGTTGGTTAGACCATCTTTTAGAGGTTTGATATTGACAATATCTGAAGCTATACATCCTAATGTCTTACAGATGTTATCAATGATTTCCGAATTCGTATTCACCAAATAGTGTTCATCAAACTGACGCAACTCATCTAGTGAATCAAACTCCTTAACAATTTCTGCTGAATAATGCCGAGCTTCTAAAGGAAGCTCCTTGACGTGACGACTATAATAATCTTCCCAAAGTTGTTCGCGATATGGTTCGTGCTTAAATTCAGTTTCTAAAATATCTACAAACTTTTCACTAAATGCACGATCAAAATAAACGTGCCCCACCATAGCCCAAGTATTCGTCCCACCGATTTGAATATCGATAATCGTGTGATTGGAGTCTTCCTTAGAGCAGTATTCGTCTGTGTCTCCTTCTGCAAATATAGTCGAATAATAACCCCTGTAAATGTATCGTTCAAACGGATTTTCTACAAAATAATTATCCGATGAACAGATATAAGTGTTGGAAAGTTGATCTCTGACTAGCATGAGAGAAGAACAGTTATTGTATTTGTAGTAATCATTATTCACAACGATTTTAACGCCAAACTTTTCTGCCAGATAGAACATTTTTTCTTGCAGATAACCTACAATGACTGTAATATCCTCTATCCCAGCTTCTTGCAATTGCTTGATTTCTCTCTCAATCAAACGCTCACCTTTGACTTGAAGCAATCCTTTAGGTAGCTCATAAGACAAAGGTGCAAAGCGGCTACTCATACCTGCAGCCATGATAATGGCATTCTTCACCTGATACGGAGCCAAAGCCTCCTCACCTAAGTCAGTTAAGTGATTTTCCTCACTGATCCACTTCTCTTCTTTACATTCCTTGAGAAGATTATTTACCGTCCCCAAAGCGATATCTAGCTGTTCAGCCAATTGTCTCTGCGTAAAGTTTTCGTCTTTGTGAGTCAACAAAAAATGTAAAAGTTTAAATTGTTTTTTTGATAGCATATCCTCAACCTCTTTTGTTCAATGTTTTTATCTATTCGATTATACAATGAACATTTGCTTTTGTCAAGTTAGATTCTATAGTAAGAAAACAGGGAACTATAATATTTGTAGTGGGTAAATTCCCTATAGATATTATGAAGCCTATTTTGTTGTAGAAAAAGTTCCGTAATATCTAGAATGAAAAATGACCAAACCATCATTAGAAAGAATCGTATGGAACAATTAAATTAACAGGAATATCCACAGGAAATCATCGCTAAACTGGATTATGATGCTCTATCTCGTCCTGATTACGCTAGCCAAATGAAGAAATATGATTTTCAAAAATTGTCTAAAATTCCTTACCTTGAAACAATTGGTATCCCCAATAGAACCCCTTCTTAGAAAAGCTGTTTGAAGTGCTATCATTTCTCGAAAATGACTCTCTCCAAAACTTCTCTCATCAATAAAAATTGAGCAAAAGTTGATTGAAAAGACTTCTATGACCGATATTGCCCACCAGCAGGCCATTTCAACTTCAACTGTCATTCGCAAGCTCAATGACTTTCACTTTAAGCATGATTTTTCTCGGCTTCCAAAGACTATGTCTTGGGATGAGTACTCCTTTACCAAGGGAAAGATGAGTTTCATTGCGCAAGATTTTGACAATCTCAATATCATCACTGTTCTTGAGGGAAGAACACAGCCTATCATCCGAAATCATTTTCTGCGCTACGATATAGCAGTCCGATGTCAGGTGAAAATCATTACTATGGATATGTTTAGTCCCTACTATGCCTTAGCTAAACAGATTCGCTTTCTAATTTCTAGGCTCAGGCTGAAACAGTCTCCCAGACTGTTTCACTCCCAAACGCTAAAATCGTGTTGGATCGCTTTCACATTGTACAACATCTAAGCCGTGCTATGAGTCGTGTCCGTGTTCAAATCATGAATCAATTTGAACGAAAATCTCATGAATACAAGGCTATCAAGCGATACTAGAAGCTCATCCAGCAAGATAGTCGAAAACTCAGCGATAAACGTTTTTATCGCCCTACTTTTCGTATGTACTTGACCAATAAAGAGATTCTAGACAAGCTTTTGAGCTATTCAGAAGACTTGAAACACCACTATCATCTCTACCAACTCCTGATTTTCACTTTCAGAACAAGGAGGCAGACAAATTTTTCGGACTCATTGAGGACAATCTAAAGCAGGTTCATCCTCTTTTTCAGACTATCTTTAAAACCTTCCTCAAGGATAAAGAGAAAATTGCCAACGCCCTTCAACTCCCCTTTTCCAACGCCAAACTGGAAGCAACGAATAATCTCATCAAACTTATCAAGCGCAATGCCTTTGGTTTTCAGAACTTTGGAAACTTCAAAAAACGGATTTTTATCGCTCTGAACATCAAAAAAGAAAGGACGAAATTTGTCCTTTCTCGAGCTTAGCTTTTCATCAACCCACTACAGTTGACAATGAGCTCTAAAATCGAGCTCTGTGAATGAAGGGTAGACACACTTCATTCTGTTCCGTTTCAATGATTAGAAGCTAACCTTCCAGTGCAGATGAGAATTGCTTTGCAATCTCTATATGCAGACTAAAATAATCCCCTGGATTTGATGACTGCTTCGCAATCTCTATTCACCGACTAAAAAGGTCCCCCGGACTATAATGATGATTACTTCGTAATCCTCATCCACCGACTAAAACAATCCACTGGATTGTTTTAGCCACCAAGATACGCTTTTCTGACTTCTTCTGATGAAGCGAGTTCTTTTCCTGTTCCTGATAGAACGATTTTCCCTGTTTCCAGTACATATCCTCGGTCAGAGATTGCGAGTGCTTTATTGGCATTTTGTTCAATCAAGAGGACGGTTGTTCCTTGTTTCTGGATGTCTTGAATGATATCAAAAATCTCTTGAATAAAGATTGGGGCAAGTCCCATTGATGGTTCATCTAAAAGAAGAAGTTTTGGTGTTGACATAAGAGCACGTCCCATGGCAAGCATTTGTTGTTCCCCCCCTGAAAGAGTAGCTGCATCTTGGTTCTTCCGTTCTTCAAGACGTGGGAAGCGTGAGAAAACTTTCTTCAAATTAGCTTGATTTTCTTCACGATTTTTCTTTAAGAAAGCTCCCATTTCTAGATTTTCCATAACAGTCAAGCCAGGGAAGACGTGGCGTCCTTCTGGTACTTGTGAAAGACCACCTGCCACGATTTTCTGAGCCGGCATTTTTTGGATTTCTTGACCTAAAAATTCAATCTTTCCTGAACTCGGTCTAACCAAACCAGACAAGGTACGGAGAATGGTTGTCTTACCTGCACCATTGGCACCGATAAGGGAAACAACTTCTCCTTCATTCACTTCAAAGCTTACATCACGGACCGCTTGGATCATACCGTAATGCACAGAAAGATTATCAACTTTTAACATAGACATTAGGCTTCACCTCCTAGATAAGCTTCGATAACGCGTTTATTGGTCTTAATTTCGTCTGGAGTTCCCTGAGCAATCAAACGACCATATTCAAGTACGTAGATACGTTCTGTCACTTCCATGACCAGATTCATATCGTGTTCAATCAGCATGATCGTAATCTTAAATTCATCTTTGATACGACGAATTAACTCAGTCAATTCAGCAGTTTCCTGCGGGTTCATACCTGCGGCTGGTTCATCTAAAAAGAGAATTTTAGGTTCCGTAGCAAGGGCACGAACAATTTCCAAACGACGTTGTTGTCCGTAAGCGAGGTTTTTAGCAAGAGTCTCTGCATCCCCATCTAAATCAAAGATTTTCAATAATTCCAAAGCTTTAGCCTTTAATTCTTTTTCACTCTTATAAAAAGCTGGTAAGCGTAAAAAACTAGCAAAAACATGTTGTTTGTGATGGTTGCCAAAGGCAATCAAAACATTGTCCAAAACTGTTAAATCTTTAAAGAGACGGATATTTTGGAATGTACGTCCAAGTCCCAAAGAGGCAATCTTATAAGGTGACTTTCCATTCAAAAGGTGACCATCTAAAGTTACTGTGCCCTCGCTTGGTTCATAAACACCGGTCAAAAGATTGAAAAGGGTGGTTTTACCAGCTCCATTTGGACCGATTAGTCCAACCAGTTCACCTTCGTTCAATTCAAGAGTCACATCTCCAACAGCTGTTAGACCGCCAAAATGTTTGGTTAACTGTTTTACTTCAAGTAATGCCATTAGTTTTGTTCCTCCTTCTTAGATTTTTTAAAGAAACGTGATAGGCTCAATTCCCATGTTCCAAGAAGTCCACCTGGTCTGAAAATCATTACCAATACCAAGGCCAAAGCGTAGATAATCATACGCACGCTTGCAACATCTTGGAGAAGCATATTCAAAATTCCAAGAACAATAGCTGAAACAATGGCACCTGTAATGGAACCAAGTCCACCAAAGACAACAATGATCAAAACGTTGATTGAGTTGATGAAGGTGTAATCTTTCGGTACAACTGAACCGATAAATCCTGCCTGAAGTGACCCTGCAATACTTGCAGTAATAGCACCAAAGACAAAAGCGATGATTTTAATCTTAGTCGTATTAACCCCAACTGACTCAGCAGCGATTTCATCCT
>NZ_JAJNSA010000126.1:0-6515 GCF_027497875.1 Streptococcus sp. SM3
AATGCCAGGAACGGCAGAAGACATTCGATCGGTCATGACAGTCGATGGAAAAATGGATACCAAGTCAGGGTCTTATGACTTTGTAACCGTGGCAGTGAAAGAAGCGACTCCGGCTGATTTGATCTATGCTTGGGCGACACCTTTTACAGATATCTACTCTGCCAAGGATATGACAGGTGGTAGTTCGAGCCAAGAATTTACGCGAATCAACCAATTCTATATGGAAACCTCGCAAAATATGGCCATCTACCAAGGGTTAAAGACAGCTGGAAAAGAAACCCAGATGGACTTTCTAGGTGTTTATGTCATGCAGGTGGCAGATGATTCGACCTTTAAGGGTATCTTGAACATTGCGGATACCGTCACCGGTGTGAATGGCAAGACCTTTAAGAGTTCCAAAGAATTGATTGACTATGTCGGTTCTCAAAAAATTGGCGATCCCGTTTCAGTGACCTATATTGAGGATGGACAAACCAAGACCGCAGACGGAAAGATCATCAAATTGTCCAACGGGAAAAACGGAATCGGGATTAGCCTGATCGACCGGACTGAAGCCAAAGGCGATGTTCCTGTCCAGTTTGCGACCCAAGGAATTGGTGGACCAAGTGCCGGTATGATGTTTAGCCTAGCCATCTACACCCAAGTGGCTGATCCAGATCTTCGTCAGGGACGCCATATTGCAGGGACAGGAACCATTAACCAAGATGGAACGGTTGGCGATATCGGTGGGATTGACAAGAAAGTCGTCGCAGCCGATAAAGAAGGAGCAGAAATTTTCTTTGCCCCTAATAACCCTGTTTCCAAAGAAGAAAAGAAAGCCAATCCCAAGGCCAAATCAAACTATGAAACAGCTAAAGAAGCAGCAAAACAAATTCATTCGAAGATGAAAATTGTCCCCGTCAAAACCCTTCAAGATGCCATTGATTATTTGAAGAAGAAGTAGAAGTATCTTGTTAGATTAGTCTCGTAATTGAAAGTACGAGGTAGAGTTGGCAGATAGGAAGATTCACCTTCTAATCAAATTCAAGTTTTTGCTTATCAATCTCTCTATTTTTAGAGGGATTTTTTCTTTATACTGGTATCAGAAAGAAAGGGAGGTAGTGAAATGATTCAAACCAGTTTGTTTTCCATTTCAGTATTCTTAGCGGGAGTTCTATCCTTTTTCTCCCCATGTATTTTACCACTGATGCCGGTCTATGTAGGGATTCTATTGGATTCTGAACGTGTGAAAACTGTTCGGATTTTTGGAAGAGATATTTCTTGGTATGGCCTGGTGAAGACTCTTTGTTTTATCGCAGGTCTATCAACTGTTTTCCTGATTCTAGGATACGGTGCAGGGGCCCTTGGCCAGGTGCTTTATGCTCCCTGGTTCCGTTACCTACTAGGAGGGATTGTGATCTTATTGGGAATCCATCAGATGGGCCTCATCAATCTGAGACAACTCCAAAAACAAAAGACCATCCAACTCAAAAAGAATCGGGAGCGCAATGAATTCTTCAATGCTTTTCTGATAGGGGT
Source organism: Streptococcus sp. SM3 (assembly GCF_027497875.1). The sequence goes on from NZ_JAJNSA010000126.1 coordinate 1,519, forward strand.
CACCTTCAGTTTTGGTTGGACCCCTTGTGTCGGACCAGTTTTGAGTTCGGTTCTAGCCATTGCCGCTTCTGGAGGAGATGGTGCTTTACAAGGTGCTCTCCTGATGCTGGTCTATACATTAGGTTTGGCTCTGCCTTTCTTGCTTTTAGCCTTGGCTTCTAGCTGGGTTCTACAACATTTTGCTAAGCTCAAGCCCCATATGGGAACCTTGAAAAAAATTGGTGGTGCCCTCATCATCTTGATGGGCATCTTGCTGATGCTAGGAAATCTTAATAGCCTCGCATCCCTGTTTCACTAATCTTGAATGATTAAAGGAGAAAAATCATGAAAAAAATTCTTGCACTTTCTATTGCTACACTTAGCATCGTCACTTTAGCAGCTTGTTCTGGACAGAAATCAGATTCAGACATGAAAAAAACGGACGATAGTAGTATGATGAAGAAGGACGATATGAAGAAGGATGACATGAAGGATTCATCCATGTCCGATGATAAAATGAAAAAAGAAGACATGAAAGATTCATCTATGAAGTCTGACAGCAGTTCTGAAATGAAGGACGATATGAAAAAAGATGAGATGAAATCTAGCGATTCAGAAATGAAAAATGAAAAGAGTGAATCATCTGATATGAAATCAGACAAGGAATGAAAGAAGGGAGAGGTCATCTGAGGATGACTTTCTCCTTGTTTAAAGAGGTAATAATGATGAAGAAATTAGCTTTAGTAGCTGCAGGATTTTTGTGTACTGGACTTTTGGGGGCTTGTTCGAGTCAAGGAATGGCTACTTCCAATAAGGACATGAGCCAACAAACAGCCAAAGCTGGGGCTAGGCAACCATCTGGCAAGAAAGTGAAGGATTTTAGCTTGCAAGGAGTGGATGGCAAGACCTACCGCTTATCTGATTACAAAGGGAAGAAAGTTTACCTCAAATTTTGGGCTTCCTGGTGCTCTATTTGCCTGTCAACATTAGAGGATACCAATGAGTTGGCAAAAGAAGAGGCAGGTAAGGATTATGTGGTTTTATCCGTTGTAGCTCCAACCTTTAATGGCGAAAAATCAGCAGCAGATTTCAAAAATTGGTACCAGTCTTTGGACTACAAGGATTTCCCAGTCTTACTGGATAGTAAAGGGGAACTACTAAAAGAGTATGGGATTCGTTCTTATCCATCGGCACTCTTTATCAATAGTGATGGGACTTTAGCAAAGAGTCATATTGGCTATATGAATAAAGAGGATATCCTCAAGACCCTAGAGAACATGCAGTAAGGAGATAGACAATGGAAACAAAGTGGAAAGTGTTTGCTATCCTTCTCATTGGCTTATTATCTATTGGTTTCTTTTTCTTTAGTAAGGGATCAAACGGAATGGATCAATCAGAAACAAGCACTGAGATGATTAAAAAAGCATCGATGAGTCAGACTCCAGTAGCCAAAAAGGAAACAAAGGAAACGGTTGATCCAAAGGATCAGCGTGAAATTTATTTGGCTGGTGGTTGCTTCTGGGGCGTAGAAGAATATTTCTCCCGTGTTCCAGGTGTGATTGATGCCGTATCAGGATATGCCAATGGAAAGGGAGAAACGACCAAGTATGAATTAGTCCCTCAAACAGGGCATGCCGAAACAGTTCACATCACCTACAATGTCAAGAAGGTATCTCTGAAAGAATTGCTCCTGCATTATTTCCGGATTATCGACCCAACGTCGAAGAATCGACAAGGAAATGATCAAGGAACACAATACCGAACAGGTGTCTATTATGTCTCTCAAGAGGACCTTCCAACCATTAACCAAGTCTTTGAAGAGGTGGCAAAAAAATACGACAAACCGTTAGCAGTGGAAAAAGAGCCACTGACCAATTTCATCAAGGCTGAGGACTACCACCAGGATTATCTAAAGAAACATCCGAATGGATACTGCCATATCGATGTCAATCAGGCTTCTTATCCTGTTATTGATGCCAGTCGCTACTCTAAGCCAAGCGATGAGGAGATCAAAAAGAAGTTATCTCCTGAAGAGTATGCGGTGACACAAAAAAATGATACCGAACGGGCCTTCTCCAATCGTTACTGGGATCAGTTTGATGCCGGTATTTATGTAGATGTCGTGACCGGTGAGCCACTCTTTTCCTCTAAGGATAAATTTGATTCTGGTTGTGGTTGGCCAAGTTTCAGTCGACCTATTAGTCCTGATGTGGCCATCTATAAGGAGGATAAGAGTTTCAATATGACTCGGACAGAAGTTCGGAGCCGTGTAGGAAATTCTCATCTGGGCCATGTTTTTACCGATGGTCCCAAGGAAAAAGGCGGCCTTCGCTATTGCATCAATAGTTTGTCTATTACCTTCATTCCCAAAGCAGAAATGAAAGAAAAGGGCTACGGTTATTTATTGGACTACGTCTGAGACATTTGGAACCATAATTTGCTATAATAAGTATAGCAAAGACAAGTAGGTGAAAGACATGTATGCGATCATGATTGTGGAAGATGAAGAGCTTATCCGGCAGGGACTGACTTCCTTAGTGGATTATGAACAGTTTGGAATGACCGTCATCAACCAGGCTAAAAATGGGCGTGAGGCTTGGGAGAAGTTTCAAGAGCAACCAGCCGATATCCTTCTAACCGACATCAATATGCCACAAATGAATGGCTTGGATCTAGCCCATCTCGTCAAAGAGCAGTCTCCGTCTTGTCATATCATTTTTTTGACAGGTTATGATGACTTTGAGTTTGCGAGGAAAGCCATCAAGTTAGGTGCAGATGATTATTTGCTGAAGCCTTTTTCAAAAGATGATATTGAAGAGATGTTAGCAAAGGTGAAGGGAAAACTCGATCAAGAGCGTAAGAAAGCGCAAGTCGAAGATTTGGTCAGTCATGGTTATTCGACAGACTTGGAAGAAGCCATTCATGCTCGTTTAGCAGACTCTCAGTTAACTCTAAAGGATCTGGCCTATCAACTTGGTTTCAGTGCCTCTTATCTAAGCGTATTGATCAAGAAAAAATTGGGACTCCCCTTCCAAGACTACCTCATTCAAGAGCGAATGAAGAAGGCTCAACTCTTACTTCTCACGACAGATCTAAAGATTTATGAGATCGCCGATCAGGTTGGTTTTGAAGATATGAACTATTTTTCTCAACGCTTTAAGCAGGTTGTTGGGGTGACGCCAAGGCAGTACAAAAAAGGAGAGCATGAATGAAACGATATCCCTTGCTGATTCAGTTGGTTCTCTACTTTTTTCTCTTCATTCTCTTACTTTTTGGTTTCATCGGTAGCCTTTACTATCAAACGAGTTCAGGGACGATCCGCCAGCTAACGGAGCGGACGACAAAAAATAGTATCGACCAAAGTAGTCAGTTTATTACCTCCTATCTAAAAAAATTAAAGCAGACGACGACGGTGCTTAGCAAAGAGCAGGCTGTTCGCCAATTTGCTCAAGACAAGAGTGCGGATCAAGAAACGGTTCAACACCTGATGCGAACGATGATTGAAACAGATCCGGACTTGGTCTCAGCGGTCTTGGTGACCAAGGATGGACGTCTGGTAGCGACAGATACAAAAATCAGCATGCAGACCTCCTCAGATATGATGAATGAAAGCTGGTATCAAGAGGCGATTAAGGAAAGAGCCATGCCAGTTTTGACGCCAGCTCGAAAGGAATCCTTGACCTCGGAAAAAGAAAAATGGGTGGTTTCTATTACCCAAGAAGTGGTCGATCAGGCTGGTCAAAATCTCGGAGTAGTACGCTTGGATATTGGCTACGATAGCCTTCAGGCTTACTTGGATCACCTGCAACTAGGGAAGCAAGGCTTTAGTTTTATCATTAATCAAAAGCATGAGTTTGTCTATCATCCTAAAAAAGCGGTCTATTCCTCCAGCCAAGAAATGCAAGCCATGCAGCCCTATATTGCTGTGACAGATGGCTATACAAAAGGAGGACAGAATTTTATCTATCAGGTTCCGATTCCAGATAGCGATTGGACCTTGATTGGAGTGGCTTCACTTGAAGGACTTCAGATGCTGCAGTCGCAACTCCTGTACTCTTTCATTGGTCTAGGATTACTAGCTTTGATCATGTGTTTGATAGGGATCGGCTTTGTTCTGCGTTTGTGGATCAAACCCTTACAAGACCTTCAGACTATCATTTTGAGGATTGGAGCAGGAGATGCTCACGTGAGGGCTGCAGCCAAAGGATCTCCAGAATTGGTCGACCTCGCTCAAGCTTTTAATGCCATGTTGGATCAAATCGATAACCTCATGCAACAGGTAAAGGAGGAGGAGCAGAACGCACGGCGTTACGAGCTGCGGGCACTTTCGGCTCAGATTAATCCGCATTTTCTCTACAATACCTTGGATACGATTGTCTGGATGGCGGAGTTTAATGATAGTCGGCGCGTGGTCAACATCACTAAGTCTCTGGCTCAATATTTTCGACTGGCTCTCAACCAAGGCCAGGAACAAATCCTGCTGAGAGATGAAATTGACCATGTCCGCCAGTATCTTTTCATTCAGAAGCAACGTTATGGAGAAAAGCTCAACTATGAAATTCTAGAAGATAAACGGCTGAGCGACTATCAGCTCCCCAAATTAGTGCTTCAACCCTTAGTGGAAAATGCGATTTACCATGGTATTAAGGAGATAGATCGGCCTGGTCTCATTCGAGTGACAACTGAAGTCAGTGGAGACTACGCTTGCGTATCGATTTTTGACAATGGACGAGGGTTTGACCGATCAGAATCAACAGCCCAAACCCTTCTTCGTTTAGGAGGTGTTGGCTTGAAAAATGTGGACCAACGATTGCGTCTTCAATTTGGCGAAGCCTATCATATGGAGATCGATTCTAAGGCCAATAGCTATACCAAAATTACTCTATTTTTACCCCTTTCATCATCTGATGAACATGTATAGAGACAAAGATTGCCTTCTTTGTCTCTTTTTCCTTTTGGAAACTTTCAATGTTGAATTTCAACTCTTTTCTAGTCAAATCTGACGCAAGTCATCAAAT
>NZ_JAJNSA010000127.1:0-6305 GCF_027497875.1 Streptococcus sp. SM3
TCCAACAATTAATTTCGTCATCTCTTTCCTTTCAAAACACTAAAAGGGTTGGAAATATTTTTTCCAACCTTTACATCTTTTTAACTCTCTTATACATTAAAACGGAATTCCATGATGTCCCCATCTTGGACAACATATTCTTTTCCTTCTTCGCGCAAGCGTCCTGCTTCTTTTACAGCCTTTTCAGAACCGTATTTGACCAAATCATCATAGGACATAGTCACGGCACGAATAAATCCTTTTTCAAAATCGGAGTGGATGATTCCAGCTGCTTGAGGAGCTTTCATGCCACGTTTGAAGGTCCAAGCACGCACTTCTTTTTCACCAGCTGTGAAATAAGTGCCAAGTCCCAACAAGTGATAAGCTGCACGCGTAAGTTTATCAACTCCAGACTCTGCTAGGCCAATCGCCTCTAAAAATTCTTGTTTATCTGCATCATCTAGCTCAGAAATTTCTTCCTCAGCACGCGCAGAAATCACCACGACTTCCGCGTTCTCTGTTGCCGCAAAGTCACGAATTTGCTTCACATACTCGATAGAATCTGGATCTGCAACAACATCTTCATCCACATTGGCTACATAAAGAACTGGTTTGGTAGTCAAAAGGAAAAGTCCTTTCACCACTTTTTGTTCTTCCTCAGTGAATTCAATGGTCCGAGCCGATTTACCATCTTCAAGAACTGGTTTGATTTTTTGTAGAACATTAAATTCCGCAACAGAATCCTTATCTTTTTGTGTACGAGCGATTTTTTCTACACGCGCATAGCGTTTATTGACAGACTCTAAGTCGGCTAAAATTAATTCTAAATTGATGGTATCAATATCTGCCAGTGGATCAACAAAGGCATCTTCACGACCTTGCTCCCGCATGACATTTTCATCATCAAAAGCACGTACCACATGAACAATGGCATCTACTTCACGGATATTGGCCAAGAATTTATTACCAAGTCCTTCTCCCTTAGAAGCCCCTTTCACAATCCCCGCAATATCTGTAAATTCAAAAGTAGTCGGAACTGTCTTCTTAGGAGTAATCATTTCCGTCAATTTTTGGAGGCGTTCATCTGGAACTTCTACCATCCCAACGTTTGGATCAATGGTTGCAAAGGGATAGTTTGCGGCCTCTGCTCCTGCTTTTGTAATTGCGTTAAATAGGGTTGATTTACCAACATTTGGTAAGCCAACGATACCTGCTGTTAATGCCATTTTTCTTTTTCTCCGTTCAAATTTCAATCTCTTTTATTATAACATAATTCAAAAGACAAGTGATGAAAAATGAAATATTTCATCACCTTTGAAACTAGATTTTTTCATCAAACTGTAACGTTCTAAAAAGATAAAAATGGTATACTATATTTAACAATGAACAAAGGAGTTTTTCAGATGAAAAAACAAACATGGAAATCTATTTTTCTTTCTTTAATCGCTATCTTTACTCTCTTTCTTCTTGGAGCTTGTGGACAACAATCTGTTCAAAAATCCTATCTTCAGGCAATCAACCAAGAAAAGAAAACAGATGTTCGTATTACACTAGAACATAAAGGTGATAAAGCGATCAGTAACCAAACCACCACTACTATTTATTACAAAGAGGCGGGAGTTACGAAAGATCAATTAAAGGAAATGATCGATAAATATGATGAAGAATACAAAGATGTCAAAGGATTCACACATTCTGCTGAATATAAAGATGATTATATGGTTGAAAAAACAACACTAAATTATGAAAAGGCAGACTTAGATCAGCTAATTGAAAAGAAATTAGTAACGACACAAAAAGATAAAAAAGTCGACTATATCAGCTTCAAATCAACTTTTGATATGATGAAACAGGGTGGTTTCAAAGAAGTTAAAAATGGAAAATTTGAAGAATTAAAATAATCGAAAAGGTTCGGTCACATAAGTGACTGAACCTTTTATAGTACTTTCTTCATTTTCTGTTCAAAATCATGGCGACTCATCATGACCACATGATCACAATTGCTACACTTGATTTTTATGTCTGCACCAAGTCGCGTAATTTCCCAACGATTTGCCTTCTTGCCTGTTTCTTTAATCATACAAGCGTGAGGCTTTTTCATTTCTACAAAATCACCTAACGTATACATGATTCACCTTTGTTAATTTGTGCGAACTGGCGTAATCAATTGAATGAACCCTTGTTCATTTCCTTCTGGAACCAATGTAAACGGTCTAACAGAAGAAATAAAACGAATAACAACTTGTTCACTATCAATAGCTTTGAGCGCTTCGATCAAATAAGTTGGATTAAAGCTAATAGACAAATCCTCTCCTGAAACGGCGCTCGTATCGATCTCTTCATTTACTCGCCCAACTTCTGGTGAATGAACGTGGGAAGAAACCACTCCATTTTTGAACTCTAATTTAACCGTACCGTTTTGAGTCGCATTTGAAAGAAGACGAGCACGCTCCATTGCAAATCGAAGGTTAGCCACATTGAAGGTTACCTCTGTATTGAATTCTGTTGGAATGAGACGGTCTGTATCAGGATAATTTCCTTCTAGCAAACGGGTATAGAAACTAATGTGTTCACTTCTAAAGAGAATTTGATTGTTAGCAAAGAAAACCTCAACTGTTTCAATATCATCAGAAAAAACAGAGGTGAATTCACGAAGAGAGCGACTTGGGATGACAACATCAAAGTTGTCTCCATTTTTCTCCAGTGTAATCACTTTTTGACTCATACGGTGAGAGTCTGTTGCTACTGTTTTTAGCTCTTTATTATCCGATAAAACAAAGTGAACACCTGTCAAAATTGGACGACTTTCTTGTACACTTGCTGCAAATGCTGTTTCATTAATTAATTGTTTTAATAATTTTGTTTCCAAAACTAATGGATTACTTGCAGCAATTTCTTGAATACGTGGATATTGATCTGCATCTTTTCCTTTAAGTGTAATTTCTGATTTTCCACTTGTTAAAAGAACCTGTTTTTGTTCAATCTCTTTAAAATCTAAAGTAACATCTGGTAAACTTGAAACCACATTAATAAAGAAAGTTGCTTCCAATAAAATAGAACCTGGAGAGGTCACTAGTAAACCAGCATTTTCATCTTTGATAGAAATAAAGTTTTCAATTGAAATTTGGCCATTCGATCCAGATAAGGCAACTCCTTCTGGAGTGACATCAATTTTAATCGTGGAAAGGATTGGAATAGCATTTTTTGAACTGATCGCTCTTTTGGTAGTATTTAGTGCTTGTAAAAATAAAGTTTTGTTAATAGAAAAATTTATCATGGTCATTCCTTTTATTTATTTTATGATTAGTAAGTTAATAGTAATAGTAGGTTGTGTGGAAGTTGTGGAAAACTCTCAGAATCCTATCTATGACTTAAAAAGTTACTTGTTTAAAAATTGTGCATAACCCCTAGAAGTTTAGAGGAAGTTATCCACAGATTAATTTAACTTTTTCTTGATACTTTGAATTTCGAGTCGTAGATTATCATCTGTGTCGACCATACTTTTAATTTTTTCATAGGCATGAATGACAGTCGTGTGGTCTTTCCCACCGAATTCTTTTCCGATTCGAGGAAGTGAGTTGTCCGTCATCTCTCTTGAAAGATACATAGCCACTTGTCGTGCTAGGACAATATTCTGAACTCTTCGCGAACCTTTGATTTCTTTTACACTGACTCCATAAAAGGCTCCAACTGCTTCCTGAATTTTTTCAATGGGGATGACAAGCGTCTTGCTATTATCATTTTTACGAGCTCGAATAGCTTCAGCTGCAACATCGATCGTAATTTCTTTTAGTTTCTTCACCTTCGCCATTAAAGAAATATCATTTAAGGCACCTTCTAAGTCTCGGACATTTGAATCAAACTGACCAGCTAGATATTCTAGTGTGTCATTAGGAAAAATATAGTCTAGATCTTCAATTTTATTCCGTAAGATGGCAATCCGAGTTTCAAAATCAGGTGGTGTTATATTTTGCGTTAGTCCCCATTTGAAACGAGTGACCAGCCGCTCTTCAAGACTATCTAAATGATCCGGACTTCGATCGCTTGTTAGAACAATCTGTTTGTTGTCGCTATGGAGAGCATTAAAGGTATTAAAGAATTCCTCTTGAGTCGTGACTTTTTTCCCACCAAGTGACTGGATATCATCGATTAGTAAGAGATCAAGACTTCGATAGGTATTCTTGAACGTCTTCATTTCTCCTAATCGAAGGTGTTCTAAAAATTCATTAATAAATGTTTCTGCTGGGACATACTTAACCCGTGCATTTGGAATATTTTCTAGGATTTGATTTCCAATTGCGTTCAATAGGTGAGTCTTTCCAAGCCCTGGTCCACCATAGATAAAGAGAGGGTTGTATGTTGTTGCAAGATTTTCAGAAACTGCAAGCGCTGCTGCTTTCGCCCAAATATTTCCATCCCCTTGCACAAAATTATCAAAGGTGTACTTTGATTTCAGACCTGTATCAATTTTAGGCAACGGTTCGGTTGTTAAGCTAGCTGAAGATAATCTCCTATGACTACTAGGAATTTCTTCGGTATCTTCAAAAACGAAATGGAACTTCAAATCTGTATTGTAGACTTCAAAGCTGGCTGTGATCAAAGCATTTTTTAGATTTGTTTCCCAAAATAATTCTTTATAATTTCCATCAAGATAAATGGTAGCCGTCTCTCCATCGATTTTGACTAATTTTGAATCGGCGACAAAAAAATCATAGGCACTATCTTTTAGTTGTAATTGGGCTAATTCTAAAAAACGAGACCAAAATTGCTCTTCTTGTGACACTATCAGACTTCCCTCCTTTTCTTGAATTGTATCAAATCATACGTACTCCTATTCTACCACAAACAAAAATAGTTTTCCACAGGCTAAATTTCATGAAATTAAATTATAGTTTTAAACTTTTCCACAAGTTGTGGATTTAAATTCACATTGTTTTTAAAAGTTATCCACAAAGTGGGGATAACTAGAGCATATCCTTATTTTTCTTCTATTTACAAAAGATTTTTATGGTGGAAAAGCTTGTCAATACAAAAAATAAAAATAACAGCCTTATTTAAGGCTGTTGATAATTCGTTGGTATTCATCAAGACTGGAAAAAGAAATTTGGATAGTTCCTTTATTTTGAGAAGAGGAGTGTATCGTCACATCTGTTCCTAATATTTTTTTCAATCGTTGTTCCTCTTCTAGTAGGAAATTTTCTTTTGTTTTTTTATTTTTCTGTTTTCTTTTTGAACTGATCTTATTTTCTAATGTTCGAACATTTAAATGATCCTGTTTGATTCGCTCCAACCAAAATCGCTGCTCTTCTTCATCAAGAGGAACAAGAACACGCGCGTGAGCCGAAGAAATATCATTTTGAATGACTGCTTCTTGAACAGAGGGAGCTAGATGTAACAAGCGAAGCATATTGCTGATATAGGGTCTAGATTTCCCCATAAATTGAGCGATTTGGTCGTGCTTATAGCCATGATCAACGAGCTTCTGGTAGGAGATAGCTTCTTCAATTGGATTGAGATCTTCTCGTTGAAGATTTTCAATAATGGCTTGTCGCATCATTTCTTGATCCGTTAACTCTTTAATAATCGCAGGAACAAGATCTAATCCAGCAATTTTTGAAGCTCTAAAACGTCTTTCACCTGCAAGCAATTCAAAACCAATTATTGGAGATTTTCTGACAATAATGGGTTGAATTAAGCCATTTTCTTTGATTGACTGAGCCAGTTCTTCTAATTTTTCTTGATCAAATACTTTTCTTGGTTGGAAAGGATTGGTTCGAATGTCCTTTACCGCTATTTTTTCTAATTTTTCCATCTTATGAATAGAATAACACACCTTTACAAATTCGTAAAGGTGTGTTTACAAGTATGTCAAGAAAGTGAAAGTTAATCGCTCAGATCCTCAGTTGATTTTGTCAACTTGATAGAAGTTGTTTGTTGTTTTCCATCACGATAGAATGTGACCTTGATCGTATCATTGATTTGGTGAGAATAGAGGGCAGATTGTAAATCTGCAGTTGACTCGATATCTGTATCATCGATCTTTGTGATGACATCATAGCGTTGCAATTTATCTGAAGCAGGCATATTTTCAAGTGTTGAACGAACCAGTACTCCTCCAGATATTTTTTCAGGAAGTTTTAATTGGCTTAAATCAGAAGTTGAAAGGTTGGATAAATCCATCATTTGGATTCCAAGAGCTGGTCGAACTACTTTTCCTTTTTCTTCTAGCTGCTTGATAATATTGACAACATCATTTGCAGGAATTGCAAATCCCATTCCTTCTACTGAAGTTTGTCCGTTATTTGAAATTTTACTTGAGGTAATCC
>NZ_JAJNSA010000128.1:0-6299 GCF_027497875.1 Streptococcus sp. SM3
TACGATTTTAAAGAGATAAGAAATTGAAAAGAGATTGGACGGATCGAAGGGATAGGATAAAACGAGATGATTAAACTAAAAGCATTTTTGCTATCGCTTGTGCTCGTAATTGCGACGCTTGCCCTTTTAAATGTGACATACGTCAAGAAGATTGATGATTATTATAAAGTAAAGGATAACAGTATTCGCTATAGCACTTCGTATGAAAAGTATAAAAGTAGAGATATTCTGACAAGCAATATTACTCCCAATACATTTGTTTTATTGGGATCATCTGAGTTGGTTGCGACGATAAATGAAGACTATCATCCCAATAAAATTTTTAACTACAACGATTTTAATATCATGCAGATTGGGACCAGTTATTCACAAAACATCATTCAGGCTACGACCTTGGGTTCTATTGAAGGATCTATGACTAAGCGAAAAGTGGCTATAATAGAGTCGGTTCAGTGGTTTGAAAAAGATGGGACTCATCAGGATGCCTTTTTGAATAAGGCTTCTCAGGAACATATTTTTCAGACACTCTCTAATAAGAAAATTAGCAAAGATACCAAGGAAAAACTTATTGATAGAATTATTGAAATAACTAAAGGGAATAAGCTTCAAAATGACCTTTATAAGAAATATAAGAGCTACTTCATAGAAGGTAAAGGAACCTTTATTGATAAGAAGTTATTAGAGTTAGATAATACGATTTATTCCTTTAAACTCAAACAGATTTTTTATCAAAAACATGCCAAATCAGATTATCCTTCACTAGGGGATAAAACTCCAGACTATGATTGGGAGAAAATGACGAATCAGTTTGTAGAAGAGGTCAAAAAGAAAACAGACAATAATGATTATGCTGTTGATAATAACTACTACAATACTTACTTAAAAGATCGCTATGCATCGTTGAAAGATTCCAATAAAGATTTGAGCTATCTGGAGTCACCAGAGTATTCAGATATGGAACTCTTCTTGACAGTTGCCAAGGAATTGGGCATTGAAGTTGAGGTCATTATTTTCCCAGTAAACGGGAAGTGGAACGACTACACAGGTGTTTCAAGAGAGATGCGGGAAAAAACTTACAAAAAAATAGAAGATGTTGCAAAAAGCCATGGTGCAACAGTACTAAACTATGGAAACAGAGAGTATGATGATTACTTTTTATTTGACGTGATGCACGTTGGAGTGAAAGGATGGATGGAAGTTGAAAAAGAACTTTACAAATTTGCAAACCAAGATAACTAACACACACCGTTTAATCTTGTGGACGTTATTTTTCTATACGGTTATCTTAAGCATCGTGATTTATTGTTTTGTGACCGATTTTTCGAACATTCAAGAATTTATCTATAGTGAATTTTAGGATTACATACTATAAAAAACTCTAGATAAAGGGAACTGCACCGATAAAGTGAGACATAAGATAAGGCTCTATAATATTTATAGTGGAGACATCCTCTATAGGTAGTATGGAGCCTACTTTATTGTAGCCCCATATAATTTATACTGAAAAGCATTCAAGCTATCATTAGAAAGAATCATATGGAACAAATTAATATTACTGAAACGTAGTGAAAATAGACGGGTAAACAATTGAAAAACTAGTCTATAAAGTGGTATAATAGCAGAAAAATAAATTAGTAAGAAATTGATTTTATTTTAGCGAAAAATTATAGAAATGAATGGTTTTTCTTGATGAAACAGAGAAAAGAATTGTACCTCTTTTTTGGTCGGACAGCCTTGTATTTTATTATCTTTCTAGGGCTACTTTACTTTTTTAGCTATCTTGGTCAGGGTCAAGGAAGCTTTATCTATAATGAATTTTAACTTGAAGGAGAATCCTTATTATGTCAAATAAACCAATAGTAGATATGATTGAAACTATTGAGCATTTTGCTCAGACCCAGCCTAGCTATCCTGTTTACAATGTTTTGGGGCAGGAACACACTTATGGAGATTTGAAAGCTGATTCGGATAGTTTGGCTGCAGCCATTGACCAACTAGGCTTGCCTGAGAAGTCTCCTGTGGTTGTTTTTGGAGGCCAAGAGTATGAGATGTTGGCAACTTTTGTAGCGCTGACTAAGTCAGGTCATGCCTACATTCCAATTGATAGCCATTCGGCTTTGGAGCGAGTTTCAGCTATTTTAGAAGTAGCGGAGCCAAGTTTGATTATTGCCATCTCAGATTTTCCATTGGAGCAGGTTTCTACGCCAATGATGACTCTAGCTCAGGCTCAAGAAGCCTTTGTTCAAGGGACAAGCTATGAGATCACGCATCCAGTCAAGGGCGATGATAACTACTACATTATCTTTACTTCTGGTACAACTGGTAAGCCTAAGGGAGTGCAGATTTCACATGATAACCTCCTCAGCTTTACCAACTGGATGATTACGGACAAGGAATTTGCGACGCCAAGTCGTCCGCAAATGCTGGCTCAGCCCCCTTATTCTTTTGACTTGTCTGTCATGTACTGGGCACCGACATTAGCACTTGGTGGTACACTTTTCGCTCTTCCTTCAGCTATTACACAGGACTTTAAGCAACTCTTTGCGACCATCTTTTCATTGCCAATCGCTATCTGGACATCAACCCCTTCTTTTGCGGATATGGCCATGTTGTCTGAAGACTTTAATAGTAAGAAAATGCCTGGAATCACGCATTTCTACTTTGATGGCGAAGAATTGACGGTTAAAACAGCTCAAAAACTGCGCGAGCGTTTCCCAAATGCCCGTATTATCAATGCTTACGGCCCAACAGAAGCGACAGTGGCCCTGTCAGCAGTTGCCGTGACAGATGAGATGCTAGCGACTCTCAAACGTCTACCAATCGGCTATACCAAGGCTGATTCTCCAACCTTTATCATTGACGAGGAAGGAAATAAACTGCCAAATGGCGAACAGGGAGAAATCATTGTTTCTGGACCAGCTGTTTCAAAAGGATATATGAACAATCCTGAAAAAACAGGGGAAGCCTTCTTTGAGTTTGAAGGTCTACCAGCCTACCATACAGGAGATGTGGGAACTATGACAGATGAAGGCTTGCTTCTCTACGGAGGACGCATGGACTTCCAGATTAAGTTTAACGGTTACCGCATTGAGTTAGAAGATGTCTCTCAAAATCTTAACAAGTCTCGCTATATTGAGTCTGCTGTCGCTGTTCCGCGCTATAATAAAGACCACAAGGTGCAAAATCTTCTAGCCTATGTCATCTTAAAAGATGGTGTTCGTGAGCAGTTTGAGCGTGATATCGATATTACCAAGGCCATTAAGGAAGACTTGACAGATATTATGATGTCTTATATGATGCCGTCCAAATTCCTTTATCGAGACAGTTTGCCACTGACTCCAAATGGAAAAATTGATATCAAAGGATTGATTAATGAGGTAAATAGGAGATGATGGAGTTCTTTAAACAGCTTCCTCATTTAGAGCCATACGGCAATCCTCAGTATTTTGTCTATGTGATTGTTGCAACCTTGCCCATCTTTATCGGCCTCTTTTTCAAGAAACGCTTTGCCTGGTACGAGGTATTGGTTAGTCTCTTCTTTATCGTTACCATGCTGGTAGGTGGGAAGACTAATCAATTGGCTGCCTTGGGCATTTATCTGTGCTGGGAAATATTGCTCTTGCTTTTCTATAAGCACTATCGAAAAAGTAAGGATGGTAAGTGGGTTTTCTACCTAGTTAGTTTTCTGTCCCTACTTCCGATTATCTTTGTCAAGGTGCAGCCAGCTATCAATGGAACGCAGTCTTTGCTTGGCTTTTTGGGTATTTCTTACCTGACCTTTCGTTCGGTTGGGATTATCATCGAGCTGAGAGATGGAGTGATTAAGGATTTTACCCTCTGGGAATTCCTCCGTTTTCTTCTCTTCATGCCGACCTTTTCAAGTGGCCCAATCGATCGCTTTAAGCGTTTTAATGAAAATTATCAGACCATTCCTGAGCGGGATGAGTTGATGGATATGTTGGATGAATCTGTTCGCTATATTATGTGGGGATTTTTGTACAAGTTTATCCTGGCTCATATTTTAGGAGAAACTTTACTACCTCCTCTGAAGAATCTAGCCCTGCAGTCAGGTGGCTTCTTTAACCACTATGCCTTGGCAGTCATGTATACCTTTGGTCTGGAGCTTTTCTTTGACTTTGCAGGTTACTCTATGTTTGCCTTAGCCATTTCAAATTTGATGGGAATTCGTAGCCCTATCAACTTTAATAAGCCTTTTTTATCAAAGGATTTAAAGGAATTTTGGAATCGCTGGCACATGAGTCTCTCTTTCTGGTTCCGTGACTTTGTCTTTATGCGAATGGTCATGGTATTGACCAGAAAGAAGGTCTTTAAGAATCGCAATGTCACTTCAAGTGTGGCCTACATTATAAATATGCTGATTATGGGATTTTGGCACGGTGTGACCTGGTACTACATCGCCTATGGGCTCTTTCATGGGATTGGACTGGTCATCAATGACGCTTGGGGTCGTAAGAAAAAAACACTCAATAAGGAACGGAAAAAAGCAGGGAAAGCTGCTCTACCTGAGAATCGCTGGATTCAGTTGCTTGGCATGGTTGTCACATTCCATGTCGTCATGCTATCATTCTTGATCTTTTCTGGATTTTTGAATGATTTATGGTTTAAAAAATAAAAGGAAATAAAATATGGATATCAAATCAGAAGTTATCGAAATTATTGATGAGTTGTTTATGGAAGATGTTTCTGACATGATGGATGAAGATCTTTTTGATGCCGGTGTCTTGGATAGTATGGGAACGGTTGAGTTGATTGTGGAGATTGAAAACCGTTTTGACATTCGTGTCCCTGTAACAGAGTTTGGTCGTGACGACTGGAATACAGCCAATAAAATCATAGCTGGTATTGTGGAGCTACAAAATGCTTAAACGCTTATGGATGATCTTCGGACCGGTCTTGATAGCTGGTTTGTTGATTTGTCTGCTTATCTTTTTCTATCCTACTGAGATGAATCATGATCTGGGAGCTGAGAAGCGTTCAGCGGTGGCTACTACCATTGAAAGTTTTAAGGAGCGGAGTCAAAAGGTCAGAGCCCTATCTGATCCAAACATGCGTTTTGTTCCCTTCTTTGGCTCCAGTGAATGGCTTCGTTTTGACAGTGCTCATCCTGCAGTCTTGGCTGAGAAATACAATCGCTCCTACCGTCCTTATCTTTTAGGACAGAGAGGAGCTGCTTCACTCAATCAGTATTTTGGGATGCAACAGATGTTGCCACAACTGGAGAATAAACAAGTTGTGTATGTTATCTCACCTCAGTGGTTCAGTAAAAATGGCTATGAGCCAGCAGCTTTCCAGGAATATTTTAATGGAGACCAGTTGACCAGTTTTCTGGAACATCAATCTGGAGATCAGGCTAGTCAATATGCAGCGACTCGCTTACTACAGCAGTTTCCCAACGTAGCTATGAAGGAACTGGTTCAGAAGTTGGCAAGTAAAGAAGAATTGTCGAAAGCAGACAATGAAATGATTGAATTATTGGCTCGGTTTAATGAACACCAAGCTTCCTTTTTTGGTCAGTTTTCTGTTAGGGGATATGTCAATTATGATAAGTATGTGGGTAGATATTTAAAAACCTTACCAGAACAGTTTTCTTATCAAGCCATAGAAGATATTGTTAAAGCAGATGCAGAAAAGAATACTTCTAATAATGATTTAGGAATGGAAAATTATTTCTATACTACTCAGATTAAAAAGGACTTGAAGAAATTAAAAGGTTCTCAGAAAACACATACCTATCTCAAGTCGCCAGAGTATAATGACTTGCAGTTGGTTTTAACACAGTTTTCTAAATCTAAGGTCAACCCGATTTTTATCATTCCACCTGTTAATAAAAAATGGATGGACTATGCTGGTCTACGAGAGGATATGTACCAACAAACGGTGCAGAAGATTCGCTACCAGTTAGAAAGTCAAGGTTTTACTAATATAGCAGATTTTTCTAAGGATGGAGGGGAGCCTTTTTTTATGAAGGATACCATTCATCTGGGTTGGTTGGGTTGGTTGGCATTTGACAAGGCCGTTGATCCTTTCCTATCCAATCCCACTCCAGCTCCGATGTACCATCTGAATGAGCGCTTTTTCAGTAAAGACTGGGCGACTTATGATGGAGATGTCAAGGAATTTCAATAGATAATAGTATGGAAGAGTTCAAGAATGAAACTGGTTTTCACGTTTTTTCTTGACTCTTTTTTTGGTTGTGATATAATTAACCAGTAAATAATTCTTCAAAGAATAGTATTTTCTCTTAAAAAAGAGAAGTCCAAAAGGAAAGGAGTCAGATA
>NZ_JAJNSA010000017.1:0-33639 GCF_027497875.1 Streptococcus sp. SM3
TATTGTGGACTACATTGATTACTACAACAACAAACGAATTAAAGTCAAACTAAAAGGACTTAGCCCTGTGCAATACAGAACTAAATCCTTTCAATAATTATTTGTCCAACTTTTGGGGGTCAGTACATGGAGTAGCTTCTTTATCAAGACATGCTCAATTGAACACGGCCTAAGCACTTGGCAAAAAAGATAAAATCTCCTAGAAACTGAAGTTTCTTCGTCAATTTTCCTATTTTTGCTTTGTGCTTTTGACGGCCTTTGTATCTTGTTAATTGAACACGGCCTAAGCAAGCAGATAAAAACAAAAAGCCCTCTGAAAATCAGAGAGCTCCAGTCTTGCTGGATAAAACGTTTATAGACTAGGCGACGAGGCGAAGATTGTACTAATGGTACATCAAGCCGAAGCCAACGAAGTATAGAAACGTTTTAGACGCAAGATTAGCGACGAAGTCCTAGAGAGTTGATTAACTCACGGTAACGGTTAACATCGTTTTTACGCAAGTATGCAAGCAAGTTACGACGGCGACCGATTTTCTTCATCAATCCACGGTAAGTAGCGTGGTCTTTTTTGTGTTGTTTGATGTGTTCGTTAAGGTGGTTGATTTCCCAAGTAAGGACAGCAACTTGAACCTCTACTGAACCTGTATCACCTTCGTGACGTGCATATTGTGCGATGATTTCATTTTTTTTCTCTTTTGAGATTGCCATGATGTTTCTCCTTTTTATTTGGCTTCATCCGAGTGACAGGTTGGCATGCCTGTAACCAAGAAGAAGTTATTTGTCTTTACGACAGTTCTTATTCTACCAAGAAGCAGAGACTTTGTCAACTGATTTACTTTTAAAAAATTGACCT
The DNA here is from genome assembly GCF_027497875.1 of Streptococcus sp. SM3. Next base: position 854 of record NZ_JAJNSA010000017.1, read on the forward strand.
ACTCTACTGATTTCAGGGCTTCAAGCATATCCACCTTTCTCAAGTGGTGATTGACAAAGAGACCCAGTAAGGCTAAGATCACGGTCACTGCGACGATTGGAAGAGCAGAGACTTCCCAGCTGACTCGTGGATAAAAAAGTATGGTGGCAGGTGAGATCATCTGAATCAAAAATTGATGTAAATAGTAGCCGGCTACCAAACCGAGAATAATTCCCACAAGGGATAGCACCATGGTCTCGCGATAGATATAGAGGGTCACTTCTTTATTATGGAAACCGAGAACCTTGATAGTCGAAAGTTCACGGATACGTTCTGCCACATTGATATTGGTGAGATTGTAAAGAATGACAATGGCTAGCAAGACGGAAACAAGGATAAGGATTGCCATGGTTTTATTGAGAGAATTGGCTACAGATTCAAAGAGGTGGATAGCCGTTGCATTTTGGACCACCCCAGAAACAGCAGTTTTTTTCATAAAGGCCGTAGCTTCTTTCTCCGTATTGGATGGTGTTGGCTCTTTTAATTTTACTAGGTAGGTATTGTCTTTCGGACTGGTACCGTAGACTTGTTCGTATGTCGCTCGATTGAGATAAACAAAGTGTCCAACATAGTTTTCAGAAATAGCCGCGACCCTGATTTCTTTCCCATCAAGCTCCAGCTTGTCTCCAACCGTAATACCTTCTAGTTGAGCTAATTTTTGACTCACGACTGCTCCATCTGTGACCTGCACCTCTTGGCCATTTTCCTCTAATGCGATAAAGGGGTTGAAATTTTCTCTGCTTGTAACCATTATGGTGATAGTCTGAAGTCCTGCTTTTCCTTTGAAATCTTTTTCAATGGATTTAGAGTAAATCTTTTGATAAGCATGGATAGAATCAGCTTGCAAGGCACTTTCTAGGTCCGCTTTTTCTTTCTCCGCTACACTGCTCTTTTCCGCTACAATCATCTGGTATTGCTGGATTTGTTCAAATTGACGCTCGACAACTCCTCCCACAGAAGACTGAATGCCAAGACCTGCAAATAGGAGAGCAACCGAACCCGCAACTCCAAAAATGGTCATCAACATCCGTTGCTTATAGCGGAAAATATTTCGCGCCGTAACCTTATGAGTGAAGCTCAAACGACTCCAAATAAAGCTCAGGCGTTCCAGCAAAATCTTTGATCCTTTAACGGGAGGTTTGGGCAGCAAAAGTTGGGCTGCTTCATCGTGCAATTCCCTCCGTGCTACTAGATAAGCTGGCAAGACACTGGATACCCAACTTAAGGCCAGAGCAAGAAGGCTATAAGACCAGTAGAAATACTCCTGACTTTTCCCAACGACCATTCCAGCTGTTATAACATCCGAAATCACGCCTGCAAGGAGATAATGTCCTAAAAGCGTTCCTAAAACGGTTCCTACAGTTCCTGCAAGAAAACCATAGAGAACAAACTTGGCAACAATATCTTTATTCTTATAACCTAGAGCCTTGAAAATACCAGCATTGGTGCGCTCTTCATCCACAAAGCGAGTCATAGTTGTAAAGGTTACCATTGCAGCAACCATAAAAAGCACCACTGGAAAGATATTCCCGACAGAACGAATACTTGCTGAAGCGTTACTGTACATGAGATATCCTTGACCACCTGGCATGGTTTGGCGGTTGTATACATGGTAAGTAGGCTCTGCCAGTTCATCAAGCTCTTTCTGGCGTTGTTCAAGCTTCTCTTTTTCCTTGGCTAGATTACTCTCTGTCTGAGCCATTTTTTCTTTTTCTGTAGCCAATTCTTCCTTAGCTTTTGTCAATTGCTCCTTGACTTGACTCTTTTGAGGCTCAGGCAAAGCGGTCACTTGTTCTTCTTGCGTTTTCAATCGACTTTCAGCATTTTCTAACTGACTCTTGCCTTTTTGAAGGTTACTTTCAACTGTTTGGAGCTGCTCTTTTCCATCTTCCAAGCTCTTTTGCCCATTTGCTTTGATACTTGCCAATCTTTTTTGACCATTATCGGCAAGCAAGTTTTGTAAGTCTTCCTGGTGTTGATCTCGTTTGCTTCTATAGTCGAATGAAAAAGCATCTAGATTTTTTAAATCATCATAGCGCACACGCGCAATACTATACACTTCTGTATCAAACTGACTGGCTACAATCACTCCATAGCCAGCCAAGCTTCCATTTCCACTACTAGCCCTTCCCAAGTCTTCTTGAGAAAGTATCTCACCCGACTGAACAAATCCAGTAATGGTGAAAGATTGGGATTTTATGACGGTCTTCCCTTCTTCTTTCTTGCTAAAGGTGATAGTCTGCCCAATCTGATAGCGGTCTTTCCAGAAATCTGCCAAGGCAATTTCCTCATCAGCTTCTGGCAGTCGCCCTTCTGTCACTTGAAAAGTTGAAATTCCCTCTGGCTTAGAATAAAGTCGAACCGCTTCTTCACTATTTTCAACGGTTAGGTCTGCCATATAGCCAAACTCAACACTTGCTCCTTGAAGGGTCTTTAGTTCGTCCTGATCTTCTTTGTCCAAGCCATAATCAGCTATCACGGCCAGATCCAAGGTATTTGCTTTACGGAGATAATCCTCAGCCGTACGTTCCATATTTGGGCTAGTCACTTTGAGACCTACTAGAGCTAAAGACCCCAGCATCATCAAGGTCAAGATAGATAAAAAGCGTCCCTTAGAAGCAGTCACCGACTGGAGCAAGTCTTTTCGGTATGTTTTTTTCATGCTAATACTCCAATGTATCGATAGCCTGTGGATGCTCATTGATTGTTACTCTCATAACAGTGGCATCACGCATGTGAATCACCCGATCTGCGATAGGAGCTAGCGAGCTATTGTGAGTCACGATGATTACCGTCGCTCCCTTTTGACGAGACATGTCTTGGAGAATTTTCAAAACCTGCTTGCCCGTCTGATAATCCAAGGCTCCAGTTGGTTCATCACAAAGGAGAATTTTAGGATTTTTAGCTACCGCGCGTGCAATGGAGACTCGCTGTTGCTCCCCTCCAGAAAGCTGGGCTGGAAAGTTATTGAGCCTATGAGTCAGACCTACGTCTTTGAGCACTTGCTCTGGATCCAAGGCATCTGTCACGATTTCTGAGGCCAACTCCACATTTTCCTTGGCTGTCAGATTGGATACCAGATTGTAAAATTGAAAAACAAAACCTACATCTTCACGACGATAGTTTGTTCGTTGGTGCGAACTATAGTTGGCAATATTGGCACCATCGATCCAAATCTCCCCCTCGTCATTGGTATCCATACCTCCTAGGAGATTGAGAACGGTTGATTTTCCAGCACCTGAAGCGCCAAGAATAATGACCAGCTCCCCTTTTTCAATTTCAAAATTCACATCGCGATTTGCCACAATCTCCGTATCCCCAACCTGGTAACGCTTGTAGCTGTGTTTCATTTCAATATAAGCCATCGTCCTTCTCTCTTTCTTACAAACAAGTCACTCTTTACTATCATTATAACGCTTTTTCGAAGAGTTGGATACTAGAATAAAAAGAAAAACCTAGGTATTCCTAGGCTTTCTTTTTACAAATTATTTTCCAAGGTAGTATTCAGAAACTACGTTCAATTTTTCGTCGAATTCGAATACCAATGGTGGGAAGTTAGGGATTTCCACATCCATGATTTCGTCATCTGACAAACCTTTGATGTGTTTTACAAGGGCACGGATTGAGTTACCGTGAGCTCCTACGAATACGTTTTTACCATCTTTAAGAGCTGGAGCGATTTTATCTTCCCAGAATGGAAGGGCACGTTCCAAAGTCACTTTCAAGTTTTCAGCATCTGGAATAACTGAGTCGTCAAGTGAAGCGTAACGACGGTCTGTGTGAGCTGAGTGCTCATCATCACGGTCCATGTTTGGAGGCAATACATCGTATGAACGACGCCAGATGTGAACTTGCTCATCACCAAATTGTTCAGCAGCTTCAGCTTTGTTTTTACCAGTCAAACCACCGTAGTGACGTTCGTTCAAACGCCATGATTTTTCAACTGGAACCCACAATTGGTCAGAAGCTTCAAGAGCCAAGTTAGTTGTTTTGATCGCACGTTTCAATACTGAAGTGTAAGCTTGGTCAAATTCGATACCAGCTTCTTTGATCAATTTACCAGCGTCAATCGCTTGTTGTGTACCTTTTTCAGACAAATCAACATCAGCCCAACCAGTGAAAAGGTTAGCTTTGTTCCATTCAGACTCACCGTGGCGAGCAAAAACCAATTTTACCATTAGATGGATTCTCCTTTAAATTTTCCGAGGTTTCCCCTCGTTTATCTATTCTATTTTACACAATTTTTCACAAAAAAGCTAGTTAAAATCGACAAGTTCTGACAGTCAGGAAGTAAAGTCCTCTCATCCTGACTAGGAACTTCTATAATTCATTACTTTTTATTTGCAAAAATAGAAGTTCTAAAATCATTTGTTTGGTCTAGGTAGGCTTTAAAGACTGCTCTCTTAAGTTTATGAACTGCACTGTCAGTTTCTGGGTTATAGTCACTCCAACGCGTACCTTCCGCATCCTGTAAAACAGCTTGGTCCATGAGTTCTTGCAATTCTTTTACTCTTTGAATGGTTTTCGTGGCATTGCTCATCCATGATTGCGTCGAATCTTTAAAAGTAACTTTAGTCAAATGATCAAACTGAGCAACGCGCTCTTGATACATAGCTTTTTTGAAGGCTGCCCAAGATGAATACTGACCACCAAATAGCTTTTCTAAAACAAGCTTATCTGTCACTAATCCTTGCTTTTTACCGTAGAGGTTAATTGTCTGACCATTTTGTTTAGCAATTTCTTCATATTGGTTGGAAATATATGGGACCATACCATCTTTAAATCCTTTAGCAGCTAAGAGTTCATAAGCTATCCTACGCCCCATAAGATCTCCAGGAGTTCCTTTCTCACTGCTCAATGCTGAAAAGATTGGTGCAAAGAGTTTAATCGTAAAATAGCCATTTCTCTCATAAGTGCCAGCCTGATACTCACGAGCTGAGAGAATATTATTGTCAATCAAACTCTCAAAGCTAGTCAATTTTTGGGCTTCTTCTTCAGTCAAATCTTTCACAACATTAGTAGCATAAACATCATTTCCATCTGCTGGATCTTTCACATACTTGTTCTCAATTTTTCTGAGAGCTTCCACTTTCTGGGAAACATTCAGTTTCTTAACGATCGATTGCCCTTCAAGATATTCTAACAGATAGATGAGGTCAAACATATTATGAGCGTATTTATGGAGATCGGCTGCATCTTTGAATCGTTCCGTCGGATCTAAGACTTGTAGACGGGATCCTTCTAAGCTATCTGATTTTGAATGTTTCAAGATTGAGTTAATAGTAATGGTCGCATCATTTGGATGGTCTGGCGCTTGTAATAAGCCTTTAGCAAAGAACTCAGGACCAAGACCACTTCTTCGACCATAGCCACCAAGATAGATATCCTGATCTGAATCATGGGTCATCTCATGGGTATACGTAATAGCGCCATCCTTATCCAACATACGGTAAGACATATAATAGACACCATCTCCTGTTGCGTATGCACCGTGATGATTATGAACCACCTTGTTACCAACTGGTCCAAAGAAATGTTGCATTGCAGGATTTGAATTCTCAAAGTCTGCGATTGTTGAAGCCTTTCCTTCAGTATGATCATCACCAAACTTATAGGCATCATAAAGCAGGATCGTACGATAGAGTTTTTCACGTGACTGTTTATCCAAAATACGATACCAATAATCATAGTGATCTCGCTGACGCTTGGCTGTTTCACGCGCATTATCTTCAACAAACTTATTGAGTTCATCTCCAGCCTTATAGTCGCTGTTGCGGTAGCGATCGTAAGCTCCAAATCCTAGGCTAGACAAGGTTGAGATGACAAATACAGATCTTTCTGGCAAAGTAAGGAGAGGCAAGACCATATTGCGGTATTTCCAAGTACTACTAGTAATTCGGTCATAAACACCGATAGAGTACTTAGTCCCTGCTTGCTCTTGCTTGGCTTTGACCTCTGCAATAGTGGATTTTTCTTCGACGATGAAAGCTTTGGTCTGTTTTTTAAACCAGTCATTGTTGCTAGTGTTTGGTAAAAAGACTTTTCGGTAATTTTCTAGCGTGCTAAACAAATCTGTCGTTCCATGATGACTGGCAAGACTGATACCATAAGTATCAACGTTGTTCTTAGCAAGCAGATTATTAAATCCTGATTTCCCTAACTCAATCAAAGTATCTAACGGAGATGCATTTCCTTTGCCAAAGAAATTAAGGTGATACAAGACCAAGTCTTTAATATTAACCTGACCATAGCTAAAGTTATACCAACGCTCTAAGTAACTCATACCAAGAAGCAAGGCTTCCTTGTTGCGCTTAATTTTATCTACGATGTAACCTGTCATTACTTGATTGTTTTCCACTAGACCAGCATCCGCTGACAAAAGTTTTCTCAGACTGTCTTCTAGATGCTCCTTCGTTTTAGCAAACTGCTCTTCTAGATAGAGCTCGGTTTGCTTCACTTTGGGTGAGATACCGAGTGTGTTTCTGATCTCATCTGAGTGATAATCTACCTTCTTCAATTCTGGTAAGACTTGCTGGATAATCGTTTCTTGATTATACAAGAATTGGTTTGGCGTATAGAGAAGCCCCGTATCTCCTAGACTATATTCTGCTAACTTAGCAAAATCAGTCTGGTACTTGAGCTGGAATGTTTCAGAGGAATGATCCTGGTAATGGAGCAAGAGTTTGTTTGCAGTCTGTTTGTTGGAAACAATATCTGTGATCACTTGGTCATCCTTCATCATGACTGCAGACAAGAGTGCTTTTTTATATAAAAGACTGTTCTCATTGACCAGGTTTCCGTATTTGACGACGGTTGCCTTGTTGTAGAAAGGTAGCAATTTTTCTATATTTTTATAAGCCAAGGCGCGCTGAGCTTGATAATGCTTCACCTTAGAAAAATCACTTTCTTTACTACCACTTGTTGAAAGGGGCTCCACTGTTGGAGGGGTGAGAGGAGTGATTTCTGCTTTTTTATTAGTCACTTCAGAAGCATCTAAAATTGTTCCTCTTTCCACAAATGATTCCTTGCTGACGACTTCTTCCCTGACCAAGGTGACATTGTAGACTCTATTAGCTTTGTTGCTGAATGTATTAGCCACCTTCATTTCATTATAGTGGTAACCGGTAATAGCATTCCCGTTGGTTACATTGACATCACTTAGTACATTGGTCAATCTTCCTGCATGCTGTTCCTCATTCGTCTTTCGATCCCACAAATATCCAGCCACACCCGCAACTCTACCAAAGTGCTTGACATTGTTGATATCACCTTCAGCATAGCTATCCTGTATATGCGCATCTTGGTCTACTAGACCTGCCAGCCCACCAACAGTCTGATCTGAACTATTCGTATTGGATGAAATGGCTACTGTCGCTTTTGACTTAGTCAGTGAAGCTCTTCCTCCTGTCAAATGACCGACCAGACCACCAATATTGTATGCAGCAGTCGTTTCGTAGGTATTAACAATTCTTCCCTTAAAACTGCTCTCTGTGATGCTTGATTGGTCTGCCTTAGCCAACAAACCACCGATACCACGTTCCCCAGCCAGAACACCATCGACATGAACTTGCTTAATCTTTGTGTTATCCGTAGCTTCATTTGCCAGTGAACCGATATCATCTTTACCTGAAATAGAGACATTTTTTAGGCTCAACTTTTCTACTGTGGCCCCTCTCAATGTGGCAAACAGTGGCTTTTTCAAATTGTAAATAGCATACTGCTTACCATCTTTTTCACCCATCAACTGACCAGTAAAGGTGCCTTTGATGTAAGATCTGTCATCAGGTCCCAACTCCACTTCGTTGGCATTCATGCTAGCCGCTAAATGATAGGTTCCAGAGAGATTCTTGTTGATTGCTTTAACCAGGTTGCTAAAGGAAGTGAAGGTTGTTGTTTCTTCTGTGGCCTTTTTTGCGAGATAGAAGGTGAAATTATCGACATATTTATTTTCTAGCTCTTGCTGGAGTTTCTCAGCTTTGGCTATGATTTTATAAACTGATTGTCCATTTTTTATTTCTGCAGTTATTGAAGCGACAGGTAGATAGACATCTTTGAATGACGACGATTTTACCTTAACAAAGTAAGTGTCTAGATTACTTGGAACACTATCTAAAGAAACATGTTGTTTGTAAGTACCATTGGTCTGACTATATAACTCCAGATCAGAAACATTTCTTAATTCGAGTGTTTTTTCTGGATCTTTTTCTTTTGGTTTTTCAGCCGGATTTTCTGGTTTTTCTTGCTCAATATTGCCAGTATATTCTGGAAGAGGGGCAATTTGTTCGGGTTCAACAATCGCTCCGGATTGGGTACCTGTATAAGATGGTTTCGATGGTACCTGTTCTGGTTCGACTATTGCTCCAGATTGAATGCCAGTATATTCTGGTTTTTCATTTGTCTCAGGGGCTACAACAGCTCCCGATTGCTCACCTTTATATTCTGGCAAGGAAGGCTGAGTCTCCGGTTCGACAATGGCACCAGCTTGAGTTCCCTTGTACTCTGGTTGTGGAGCTACTTGCTCTGGTTCAACAACCGCTCCGGACTGGGTACCTGTATAGGATGGCTTATCAGCCGTTTCTGGTTCGACGATGGCTCCAGATTGAATGCCAGTATATTCTGGTTTTTCATTTGTCTCAGGGGCAACTATTGCTCCAGATTGCTCACCTTTATATTCTGGAAGGGAAGGCTGAGTCTCCGGTTCGACGATGGCACCAGATTGAGTTCCCTTATACTCTGGTTGTGGAGCTACTTGCTCTGGTTCGACTATTGCTCCAGATTGCTCGCCTGTATAGGATGGCTTATCAGCCGTTTCTGGTTCTACCAAAGCCCCTGATTGAGCACCTCCAACCTCTGGTTCCTGCTTTTCAGGTTCAACAATCGCACCAGATTGAATTCCTGTATATTCTGGAAGAGGAGAAACCTGCTCAGGATCTACTATTGCTCCAGATTGAATGCCAGTATATTCTAGTTTTTCATTTGTCTCAGGGGCTACAACAGCTCCCGATTGCTCACCTTTATATTCTGGCAGGGAAGGCTGAGTCTCCGGTTCGACGATGGCACCAGCTTGAGTTCCCTTGTACTCTGGTTGTGGAGCTACTTGCTCTGGTTCGACTATTGCTCCAGACTGAGTTCCTGTATAGGCTGGTTTATCAGTTTTCTCAGGGGCAACTATTGCACCAGATTGCTCACCTTTATATTCTGGCAAGGAAGGCTGAGTCTCCGGTTCGACGATGGCACCGGATGGAATCCCCTGATACTCAGGTTGCGGATCTACTTTCTCGGGTTCGACGACCGCTCCGGACTGAGTTCCTCTATATTCTGGTTTTTTGGCTGTCTCAGGGGCTACAACAGCTCCAGATTGCTCACCTTTATATTCTGGTAATGAGGCCTGAGTCTCAGGCTCACCTTTTCTTGCAGACTGGGGTATTTCACTCGGTACAACTGCCTTCTTAGTCCCTTTTTCTACTATACGTGGTAAGGCTTCTTCTACCTTAGTCGAGAGAACTTCTCGGGAAATTTCTTGATTTTCAACAGTGAAGATGCGAATAAGTTCAATCTTCTTCCCAGCACGACCTTCTTGTTTGACACGAATGGTTCCCTCTGTTAGATCTGGATTTTCTTGAACCACTTCTGAAAAGTCTAGATTGGTTACAATCTCTTGGTCTTTGTATAAGAGCTCTGGTTTGTTCACGCGACCAGCCAAGACTTCGTCATGAGGATCCACACTAGCAATACCAGACGGCTTTTGATTGGGTGAATCTTGAGAAGGGATTGGCTTGTCAGCAGGGCTTGTTGGAGACGGATTTTTCCGCTCATCTCTTACATTTTGCCCACCTTCATTGGACTGGAAATGAGGGTGAACCGTATCGTCTAGTTTCTGATCTCTAGCAACAGTTTCTAACTGATTAATTTTCTTGTCTTGCTTAATATAGCCTAGATAGGTATAACCTGACAGGACTCTTGGCAGAGGCAGACTATCTCCTTGAGATAATTGATATTCTTGATTGAATTGTAGCAAAAGCTGATTTTCAATAGCCTGAACCGAAGAGACCAAACCGCTCCCCACGCCTGTTATCAAAACAACCTTCAACAGCGCTTTCTTATTGCCTTTCTTTCTCGAAACAGCAAAAATGAGGAGTCCAATCGAAGCGAGGGCTCCACCAGTAAGGACGGTAACCAGATTACTATGCTCACCGGTATGAGGCAACTGACCTAGTTGGGCTTTCTCATCCATACGGTAGACTAGATAATAGGTACTCTCACTATCTTCAGCAATATTAGGAAAATCCTTTACAATCAAGTCCTTCTCATGACTACTCAGTTCTGTATCCGTCACGTATTTGTAGTGAACAGATACATTTTCTTGAGCAAATACGGTCCCACTGCTAGCAATAGACACAAAAAATAAACTCAAAATTGAAGCAGACACAAGACCAATCGCCAACTTTCGTAAGGAAAAACGATGCTGCTTCTCTCCAAAAAATTTTTTCATTCTATATCCTCTCTATTATTTTATCCATTTCAAAATAGAAGAAGCATTTTGCTTCCTCACTATGATAAACTTACAAGAAACAAAAATACTTCGATATATATTTTGATATATTCAATCTACAACCATCATTATACTATAAAAAGAGTTCCTTGTCTCAAATAAATGCTTTAGATTTTACGAATGAAATAGCTTATTTATCCTATAAAATTTTTCGTCAATTGGTAACAAAAAAATAAGACTAACCACCTTCATACTGTAATAAGTATTTCTAACAAAGATTCAATTCATTCCACCTCAGTTCGAAAGATATGATTCTTCAATTTCGAATTTTTTCAAAATTTCAAAGTATAGGAATTGCCAATAATTGTCATAATTTCTCCTATCTAGTCCACGAATGGGATTAATCCAACAGAACTACCTACGATAAACAATACAGACAGTGCAGGAGTCACACGCTCATCGCCCTTGAAATACACAATAGCCACAATTCTTAAAACTAAAATAGTAACTTTCATCAATCATGAAATCATTGAAAAATCGTCAACGCCCTTCAATTAGCCTATTCTAACTCCAAATCAGAAGCGACCAATAACCTCATCAAACTTATCAAGCGAAATTCCTTTGGTTTTCGAAACTTTGAAAACTTCAAAAAACGATTTTTATCGCTCTGAACATCAAAAAAAGAAAGGACGAAATTTGTCCTTTCTCTATCTTAGCTTTTCTTTAATCCACTACTGCTGACAAAGAACCAATTTTAGAGTTTCTCCATTTACTCTAGTTGACAAAAACTCTATTTATAGTTCAACTTTAAATTTTTTGAGGCTTCCTAAAAATAATGAAGCACCAACAATAATGACGATTCCCCCTATCCATCCTAATAATGGAACCAATGCAAGTGCAGAGCCAACAATTAATAAGACTGAGGGTGCAATAGAAATTCTATTATCATCTTTATAGTATATTAGTGAGAGAATACCTAGAATTAAAATTCCAATTTTTACTAAACTAAAAACAATAAAAATAATTCCTAAGATGACACCAACAACTTCTTCATTATCAAATATAGAGGCAATCATAATTATAATAATTGGCAAAATGGTTAGAATAGTTCCTGTAACTAAACCAATGATACCATCTAATTGAGCAAGTGTTTTCTTTTTCATCAATATTTCCTTTTCATTAAAAATTAATATTATACATTAATTTTGTTTAATATTTTCTTTTATATCAAACTAAAAAACACACACAGAAAACTTTTTTAATCTATAATTCGATTATTTCTCTTCAAATCCTTCTGCGACTGCGTCCGCAAAGTTTTCTTCTACGATGCTTGCACAGTGGTCACAGATAACTGCGTGGTAGCCGCGTTCTGCTGTTGTTGGGTCGATACGACGGCAACGGTCACATACTTGGCCTGCAGCGCGTTCAACAGTGAAGGCGACATCTTCGAAGCTAACAGCAGCTTCTGGAGCTGGTCCTTCTGCGATGGTCAAGTCTGACACGATCAAAAGTTGAGCTACATTGCTGTTCACTGCTTCGAGTAAAGTTTTCACAACTTCATTTGGATAAACTGTCAAGTGTGCTTCAAGTGATTTACCAATAACTTTGGCATTACGCGCTTCTTCCAAGGCTTTTTGAGCTTGTCCACGGAAGTCCATGAAGGCAGCCCATGTATCCAAGATTTCCTCTTGATTAGCAAAAGTTTCCGCTTCTGGCAATTCTGATAATTGAACGAAGTCTTCTGCTTCAAACTCAAGGTATGACCAGATTTCTTCCGCAGTGTGAGGAAGGATTGGTGTCAAGAGTTTCGTGATTTTCACAAGAATGTCATAGAAAACAGTCTGCATTTGACGGCGTTCCAGTGATTTGGCACCTTCGATGTAAACAACATCTTTGGCAAAATCAAGGTAGAAGGCTGACAAGTCAACGTTGATAAAGTTCACCAAGGCCTTATAGATTGTCAAGAATTCAAAGTTTGCATAAGCATCACGAATGGTCTTAACAAGCTGGTTAAAGCGAATCGTCATGTACTTATCAACTGAGCGAAGTTCTTCGTAAGCTACTGCATCCACAGCTGGGTTAAAGTCAGATGTATTGGCAATCAAGAAACGAAGGGTATTACGAATCTTACGGTAAGTTTCAGAGACTTGGCTCAAGATATCCATAGAGATACGCACGTCATTGCTTGAGTCAACACTTGTTACCCAAAGACGCAAGATTTCAGCACCAAATTGCTTTTCAACATCACTTGGAGCAATGGTATTTCCAAGAGATTTAGACATCTTCTCACCTTTACCGTCAAGGGCAAAACCTTGTGACAAGATTTGTTTGTAAGGTGCTACGCCATGGTTGGCAACAGATGTGATGAGTGATGAGTTGAACCAACCGCGGTATTGGTCAGAACCTTCTAGGTAAAGGTCTGCTGGGTAAGTCAACTCTGGACGGTTTACTACAACTCCATTCCATGATGAACCTGAGTCAAACCAAACGTCCATGATATCTGTTTCTTTTTTGAACTCACCATTTGGTGAACCTGGATGAGTAAATCCTTCTGGTAAGAGGTCCTTAGCATCACGTTCCCACCAAATGCTTGAACCATGTTCTTCAAAGAGTTGAGCTACATGCTCAATAGTTTCAGCAGTCATGATCGCTGTACCATCTTCAGCATAGAAAATTGGAAGCGGAACACCCCAAGCACGTTGACGAGAGATAACCCAGTCGCCACGGTCACGAATCATATTGTAAAGACGGACTTTACCCCATTCTGAATGGAATTTCACTTTTTCAATTTCGTCCAAGATTTCTTGGCGGAATTTAGAAACTGAGGCAAACCATTGTGGTACTGCGCGCCAGATAATTGGTTTCTTAGTACGCCAATCAAATGGGTATGAGTGAGAGATTTCTTCTTGGGCAAGAAGGAGGTTACCAAGTTTCTCGATAACAGTTGGAACTACCTTTTCATAGAATTGACCTTCAAACTCAGGACCAGCATTCTTCATCATGATACCACGTTCGTCAACAGTCACTGCGACTTCAAGACCATTAGCAATACCGACATTGTAGTCATCCTCACCAAAACCAGGTGCTGTATGGACGATACCTGTACCAGAATCAGTCGTAACGTGGTCACCAAGGATAACCAATTCATCTACAGCTATATCCCATGGATGTTCTGTTACGATGTGGTTCAATTCTTGACCACGGTAAGTTGCCAACACTTGAACATCAGCCCAACCAAATTTCTCAGACAAGCTAGTCAACAATTCTGCAGCAACGATAAACTTACGAGTTTCACCAGCAGGTTGAACCAAAACGTAATCAATATCTGCACCAACAGTTAAACCACGAGAAGCTGTGATGGTAAATGGAGTAGTTGTCCAGACAACGATGTAAGTATCTGTATCAAGAACACCTTTGCCATCTTTTACCTTATTGGCATAGTAAAGAGAAGTTGAAACCAAGTCATGGTATTCAATCTCTGCTTCAGCAAGGGCAGACTCAGATGACCAAGACCAGTAAACTGGCTTGGCACCACGGTAGATATAACCTTTGTTAGCCATCTCTCCAAATACACGGATTTGAGCTGCTTCATAGTCAGGAGTCAAAGTCACATATGGATTTTCCCAGTCACCAGAAACACCTAAACGTTTAAAGTCTTCACGTTGTTTATCTACTTGAGAAAGAGCGTATTCACGGCAAAGTTTCAAGTACTCAACCAAGTCCATTTCTTTACGTTTGACACCTTGTTTTGCCAAAACTTGCTCGATTGGCAGACCATGTGTATCCCAACCTGGAATATAAGGAGCATAAAATCCTGACATTGATTTTGAACGAACAATGATATCTTTTGAAATCTTGTTCATAGCGTGTCCAACGTGGATATTTCCGTTAGCGTATGGAGGGCCATCATGCAAGGTGAAATGAGGTTTTCCTTGGTTCAATTCTTGACGACGTTGGTAAAGTTTTGCATCTTCCCATTCCTTTTGCCAAACTGGCTCTTTGGTAGGAAGTCCTGCACGCATTGGGAAAGCTGTTTTCCCAAGGTTAAGGGTATCTTTGAGTTTCATGGTATCTCCTTTATAAATAATAACAAATTAAAAACCACGACTGCCAAAAAGGACGAAAATCGTGGTACCACCTTTATTCGAAAAAAGACTCAGCTTTTTTCCTCTTATCCCGTAACGTGGGGAACGTCAAATCTTACTTCATTCAGACTTGAGTTTTTGAGAGGATAATCTTATCATTAGGGATTACAGGACTCACACCATCTCCTGCTCGCTGGAAATATAAGGATAAAATATTGTTCTCACATATCACTATTCATTATAAGATTAGGACAGATTCTTTATTTGTATCTTCCTCATTCGATGAAGGGCTTTCGACTTCAACTGGCTCTAAATGTTCTTCTACATAATGATCTTGTTGAGCTTCAAATTCAGCTAATTCTCTATTACCAGCCTCAATTCGAGCTTGTAACTCAGCCATTTCTTCAGGTGTAAATTGACGAGTCATATCGATTGGTTCTTCTTCTGGTTGTGAATATACCGATTCACCAAGAACTTCACCAACAACTTCTTTAAATGCTTCATCACTTGTCTGAAGATAGGTAGCTGTTGGGCGCAGAATATCTTCCCAATCTGATGATTCAACAATTGCTAACTGACTCTCAATTGTAGATTTGAGACGTTGGTGGAAGACACGGCTTTTGTTCTTCAATTCTTCAGTCTCAACAGCAACTTTCTTAGCATTATCAGTAGCTTGACGCAAGATCTCATTAGCCTTATATTTTGCTTCTTCAAGCAAACGTTGGGCATCTTGCTCTGCCTGTTGGATAATATTATTAGAACGATCTTGAGCAGCTTGTTTCACACGCTCTGCCGTATCTTGAGCAATCAATACTGATTGACTCAAAGAATCTTTCATCTCATCAAAGTAAGACAAACGTTCTTCCAAGCTCTTGATATGCAACTCTTTATCATGATTGCTTCGAACTAAATCTTCATAATCACGAACAACGATTTCAAGAAATTCTTCAACTTCTTCTGGATCAAAACCTCTAAATCTTGTACCAAAGGTTTTATCTTTAATTTCTAATGATGTAATTGGCATATTATTCCTCACTTACTTAATAATAATTGGACCGTTAATTTCTTTTTATCTTTTTTTGTTTGCCCATTATCTCTAACAAGTTTCAATCGACCAAATTTCCTCACACTAATCAAATCACCAACTTGAACTGCATAATCTGATTTTTCAACTAAATGGTAATTAACTTGGACTGCCTGTTTTTCAATTAACTGACTTGCCTGATTTCTAGACAGCTTGAAGACACCTGCTAGAAAAACATCTAATCTAGAACTAGCAATACAAATATCTAATTCTTGATAATCTTCTACTGTAGTAATTTTCTCAGTAAAATCCCGTTCTTCTAGACTAACCGGTAAACGAGCAATTTTCGTAATGCCGTCTTGAAAAAGGAGCATAAACTGTCGATTAATGATAATCTGTGCTCTCTCTTCGTTGACTAAGATATCACCAAATAGCTTCCTATCGATTCCTAGCTGATTTAAAACAGTTCCTAATATTTTTGCATGTGTTAGGCGTTCAAACTTATTAGGATAGACTATTTC
Source organism: Streptococcus sp. SM3 (assembly GCF_027497875.1). The sequence continues at coordinate 17,015 of NZ_JAJNSA010000017.1, forward strand.
TTGCAAGGATAGTTCAAAATCAGAGAATTCCGGCTCAAAATAATCAGGATACAGGAGTACCCGTACATATTCAGTTTCAAGAAACTGCCGACTGCTCATATAGGAGATGCCGTTGGTCGATGCTAGAACCTTTAAAATCTTTTCTTGATGGGGATTTACAAAGGGTGTTAAAAAAGGAGAATAAGAATCTTCTACCTTTTTTATCCATTCTACTCCCTTATCAATAAAAGACGAATCATTCTTAGAAAAGTGTTGATAAATCATCTTGTTCATAGAAAGATCACTAAAAATCGAATCAACTGCTCCCCTAGAAAGTGAACTAGTAATACCGCAATCCAGACAGACAAGTCAAGACCTGCAATCTGTAGGGGCAAACGTTGCAAGGGAGCTATTATCGGTTTCACTAAACTAATAATCAAGCGTCCAAGACGTGATTCATAAGCATTAGGAAACCAAGACATCAGAGCAAACACGATTAAAATCAGTGAATAGATATCCACTGCATTTTGAACAAAACGAATGAGAAAGATCATTATCTCACTCTCGTACGTTTCATATCAAAGCCAAATTCACCATTTTGTGATTCATCTGGAATTTTGATGTCTTCAATATTGACGACAACATCAACTGGTGTCAGCAGGTACATAGTAGATGCTACCTTTTTCATGTTACCAGCTAAAACGTGACGCGCCCCATCCAGATAGTCCAAACAACGACGAGCTTGAACTTCTGTCATATATTGGAAATCAATCAAAATACTTTCGTTACCAGCTAATAAATCAACAATATCTGTGGCATCTTCGTATTTACGTGGATAACGAACATCAATTGTCACCTTATCAGTAGAACGTTGACTTTGCATAGCCAACTCTTGTTGACGGGCATGAAGACGAGTGATGTTTTTATCTTTAGATGGCGTGCTACCAGCTTGTTGAGGCAACTCTTGAACAGAAGGGACTGAAGTCACAATCGGCTCTTCAGCTTTAGGCTGATATGCAGTACTAACATCTTCTCCATCTTCTGTAAAATAATCTATAAATTTATCAAATCTATCTTTTAAAGACATATTTCTTTCCTATTTAAAAAATGCTGTACCAATTCTGACAAATGTTGAGCCAAATTCAATCGCTTCCTTGTAGTCACGACTCATACCCATACTCAAGTCCGTCATTGGCATATTGGGAATTTGTTTTTCTCTAATTTCTAGTTGCAAATCCTGCGTAGCTTTAAAAATTTCTTTCAACTCATCACTACTAGCTTCAAAAGGAGCCATGGTCATCAAGCCGACATATTCAATTTTATCTAAGGTGGCCAATTCTGGCAAGAGCTCTAATAGTTCTTCCCTTGAAAAACCATGTTTGCTCTCTTCCCTTGAGATATTTACTTGTAAGAAACACTTAACAACTCGGTCACTTCTTTTTTGAATTTCCTCTGCTAGCTTTAATGAATCCAAAGCGTGAAAATAATCAACATACTGAATGACGTCTTTGACCTTGCGTCTTTGCAAGGTTCCAATCAAATGCCAGGTAATATTTCTATCTTTTAAAGCTTCATATTTCTCAAGAAATTTATCCACACGATTTTCACCAATATGATGCACACCTAGCGGAAGCAAAGCCTCCGCTGTCGGTACGTCTACATATTTTGTAACAGCAACAACCGAAACAGAATTGGCTTCTCTGCCTGACTGCTGACTTGCATCTTTTATTTGTTGAAAAACACGTTCTGTATTTTCTTTCAAATTCATTTACTTAACGATTTTTGAAAAATGGAGGAGTGTCTAATTCATCCTCATCGTGTAAAGATGGCGCTTCGAAACGTTCAACTGGTGATACCACTGAATCAGTTGGTCGAACAATTGTCTCACGACGCAAGTCCCAATCACCAAATGCTGAAGTTTGAGAAGTTTCTGTACGGCGAGGTGCTGGGCTTGGAATTTCTGCAGTTTCAGCCATATCAAACTGACGATTATGATTGTGTGCATGACTTGGGCTTGTTTGTTCATGACGAACTGCTTGTCTTGGTGCATGGCCCACAACTTTTTCAACACGATCTTGACGAACACCAGTTGCAACGACTGTAACACGAATTTCATCTTTCATATTTTCATCGATAGATGTTCCAAGCCAGATATTCACTCCTTGGCCAGCTGCTTGGTTGACGATCTCTGAAGCTTCTTCTGCCTCAATCAAAGTCAAGTCGAGACCACCAGTAACGTTGACGATGACATCCTCAGCACCGTCAATAGTTGTTTCAAGAAGTGGTGAGTAGATTGCCTTACGAGCTGCTTCTACCACACGTTCTTCACCACTACCGATACCGATACCCATTAGGGCGTTTCCTTTATTTGCCATAACTGTTTTCACATCGGCAAAGTCAAGGTTAATCAAACCAGGGTTTGTGATCAAGTCCGTAATCCCTTGAACACCTTGGCGAAGTACGTTATCTGCTTCGCTAAGAGCTTCAAGAAGCGGAGTTTTCTTATCAACAATTTCAAGCAAGTTGTTGTTTGAAATAATCAATAAAGTATCTACATGTTCACGAAGTTGATTGATTCCTTCTACAGCGTACTGTCCACGTTTACTTCCTTCAAAACCGAAAGGACGTGTCACAACACCAACTGTAAGCGCACCTAAATCTTTAGCAATGCGGGCAATAACAGGAGCTGCACCAGTACCAGAGCCACCTCCCATACCTGCAGTAATGAAGACCATATCTGCTCCAGTAATAGCTTGAGTCAAGGCTTCTTCGCTTTCTTCAGCTGCCTTTTGACCAACTTCAGGTCGACCTCCAGCACCCAAACCACGAGTCAATTTAGGGCCTAACTGAATTACAGTCTCAGCTTTCGTACTACTCAAAGCTTGTACATCTGTGTTTGCTGCGATAAATTCTACGCCTGCAACACCTTCGTCAACCATGCGGTTAATGGCGTTTCCGCCACCTCCACCAACACCGATTACTTTAATAACTGCACCTTGAGCTGCTGCTGTATCAAATGAAAATGTCATAGTTTATTTTTCCTCTTTTATTCATCAAACATGCTTCCGATTAAGCCACGGAAACGATCTGCGATTTTTGGTTTATTTTGAGAAGATACTTTATCTTCTTTCGGAGCAACTACGTTCGTAGAAGCTGATTGCTCTACCTCAGTATTTTGAACTGGTTGAATAGGGGTAGGTTGTGCTACTTGCGTAACGCGTTGAATCATCCCACCAAAATTAATTGGTTGGTGACGCAAAGTATCCTCACCCTTAACTGCTCGTTGTGCTAACAAATGCACTTCAGTCAATTGACCAGCAAATTCAGACAAGCTAATCACATGAGCGAAGGCAGGATTGCGGATTCCAACTTGATTTGGAACGTAAAGTTTGACACCAACGCCAAAGACTTCCTGTGCAAGTTCTACAATACCTGGTAAAATAGCATTTCCACCAATCAGAACAATCCCACCTGGAAGATCCAACAAATGTCTTCTTTCCAACTCTTGTTTGATTTGTTCAAAAATGTGTTTAATGCGAGCTGAAATAATCTCTGCTAGGTAGCTTTCTGTAACTTCTACAGGCTCTACTTCACCAATTACTTCAACTTGGAAGGTTTCATTGCTTGCAAGTGAAGGGTAGGCTTCCCCATAGTTCAATTTCAATCCTTCAGCTAGTTTTTGTGAAGTCTTCAAGACCTTAGAGATATCTTTTGTGACATAATCCCCACCTTCTTGAAGAATATTTGTAAACTGGAGTTCTTGGTTACGGATTGTAGCAACAGTTGTTTGGCCTGCTCCCATATCAATCACAGTAGCTCCAAATTCACGCTCTCCTTCATTCAAGACTGAACGAACCAAAGCCAATGGTGAAATAATAATATTTTCAACCTGAACACCTGAGCGCTCAACTGTCTTGCGTAAATTGTGAAGAATAGTACGGGGACCTGTGTAAAGCAAACCACGCATTTCAAGACGAACCCCCATCATGCCACGCGGGTCACGAATACCTTGGAAGCCATCTACGATAAATTCTTCTGGAATAAACGTAATGACTTCACGATCTGGTGTCATACTCTTTGTCAAAGCTGATTTGACAACATTTTCGACATCTTGATCTGTAATTTCTTTTGTATCAGATGTAACTGGAATCATTCCTTGAGTTGGTTCTACTTGCAAAAGATTTCCAGGCAAACCAACATTCACTGATTTGATTGAAATGCCAGCTTTCTCTTCTGCTTGGGAAATAGCTGACTTGATAGCAGTTGCTGCTGCTTCAATATCAACGATAATCCCATCCTTTACACCTTTACTCTTGGCATTACTTACACCAATTACATTAAGTTCACCATTTCTAAGCTCGGCAACCAATACTTTAATCGAATTAGTTCCGATATCTAAGCCTGTAAAAAAACCATCTCTAGCCATTACATCGCATCCTCTCTCTTCCAAGTTTCAAACTTCTATTCAATATAGCTAAAATAGGGCATAGCTATTCACAGAATATTATAACACAAAAAATCCAATCGTGCTTAGTTTTTCCTAAATTTACTTACCATTTTTTCACATTCGCTCATCAAATTTTTTTATTTTCCAAACAAGTTATAAAAAATCAGATTTATGAAAAAAAGAAAGCTCATTTCTAAGCTTTCTTTGCAATCATTTTTTCTGCTTCTTGTTCTAAAAATAGTTCCAAGATTTTCTTTGTTAACGTAATCGCTGCTGATAAGGCCAGGGAAACGATTAAATAATTAGCTACTAAGCCATGATCTCCAACCAATGGTGGTTTTGTCAAGAATCCATAATCTCCGCCTGTTACTAAATTGACCACAAAAATCAAGGCATTTAGTGCAAAAGTCATGAGAAAAATTCCCTTCACATCCAGCAATCGCGCGTTATACTGTCTCAATAGATAAACTAGAGAGTTCCCCAAGAGAGCTAAGTGGCCAAAGATAAAGGATAAAATGGCAATATGGGGGAAAGGATAGGCATCTGGAACTGGATAAACAAAGGCTGCTAATGTCCCAAATGTTCCTAGTAATGCAAAATACTGCCTATATTTAGACTGACCAGGAAGCAAAAGTACCACAAACATGGCCATACGACAATGGTAAAAGGGTAAGCTTTCTGACAGTGGCATATGATTGACCCAATACCAACCATAGAGAAGGATCAACTGAACTGCCTGTAAAATCTGGAAAAATCGTTGATAACCCTTCTTTTCACGATAGCGATAGGCTGTATAAAAAGTTAAGGCTAAAAGTGTAAATATACTGACATACCAAAAAAGGTCAAATTTGGGTGGTTCTGTTGCTTGGGTCGTAAAGAAAATATCCCATAAATTCATCTAGTCTTCCTCATGATTCAAAATTTTCCTGCATTTTATTATACCATGCCACTTAAGAAAAATGAATTTAAAAATACGATAATCATCTTCTTAGTCAAGATATTGCTCCCTCTGACCTTGATAAACCTGCCAAAGAATCTCTATTTGCTCCTTGGTAATGCGTTTTTCAGATAAGGCTGGTAGTTGGTCAATGGCAAAAAATTGAAGGTCAGCAATTTCTTGATTTTTTTGGAATTGTCCATCAAGAAGCTTACATTCAAAAACAAACTTTGCATATTGCTTGCTCTGTAGTTGGAAACGATTTGTATCAAAAACAGCTAGTAGTCTTTCTACTTTAGCTTCAAAACCGGTTTCTTCTTCAATTTCCTTGAGAATATTTTCTGTTGGAGAATAGCCGACTTCACCAAAGCCACCTGGCAAAGCCCAATCATTCTCTCCTTGTTCCCTAACCAGACAAATCTTTTCGTCCTCAACAATCCAAGCACGGACGTCCATTAACGGAGTCGCATAAGCAGAAGTTGGCTTCAAGACTTCTGCCACTTCTTCGGAATCAAGGTCTGATGCCTGATTCAACATTTCAGATAAAAGGCCTCGCAAGTCTTCGTAGCGCTCACGGTCGAAAGGATCTTTTGTAAAGGTTAATCCAGTATCTGTAAGCAAATCATTCTTTGAAGATACTTGGCAAAATCACTAGCATTCATTTTCTAAACTTTCTACCAGCTTAGCTAGATTCATGGAGTTAGAGCCCTTGAGCAAGATTTGATCATTAGCTCCTAGACTTTCCTTGACCTGCTTAACTAGGTCTTCAAATTGATCTTGGTTTTCTATTTTCTTGAAGTAGTAAACGTGGCCGATTGGGAACATTTGACTGGCCAGTTGAGCCAATTCTGCAATGTCGTCTCCATAGAAAATAACAGTATCAAGCACATCTGGAGAAAGGCTCAAAATCATCTGATTATGGAATTGGACAGACTGGTCGCCGAGTTCCTTCATGTCTGCTAGAACAGCAATTTTCTTTCCTCCTTCGTTGGCTGGGATGGCAGAGAAAGTCTCTAAAATCAACTTCATAGCAGTTGGATTGGCATTGTATACGTCAGACAGAATATCTGCTCCATTAGCTGCTTTCTTCCACTCGGTACGGTTACGCGTCAATTCAAGATTTTGGAAGGCCTGACGAATCTGTTCCTCTGAAACTCCTTCTTGTAGAGCCACATAAGCAGCAATCATAGCATTGGTGGCATTGTACTTACCTGTCACTGGCAAATCAAGGGCTTGTTCCAAAAAATTGGCCTTAAAGGTCAGACTATCCTTGCGCTCAATCAAGTCTGTAATTTCCAGCTCTGCTCCTTGCCCAAAACGGACCACCTTTTTATCAGTGGGCAAATAGTCCTCTACAATGGAGTCGGCTGGTGCCAAGAGCAAAGAACTCGGAGCCATCCCGTCTGCAATTTGCATCTTTCCTTTAGCAATCTCTGAGCGGTCTTTGAAAAAGGCCAAATGGGCTTCTCCAACCAAGGTCACGATGGCTGTCTTTGGGTGTGCCAATTCAGACAAGAGATGGATATCCCCCAAGTGATCCTGTCCCATCTCCAAGACCAACTTTTCTGTTCTCTCAGGCATATGGAGAACCGTGTAGGGAAGGCCAATCTCATTATTGTAGTTGCCTTGAGTTTTGTAGGTCTTGTAGGTTGTTGATAGCAAGTGCGCTAACATATCCTTGGTCGTTGTCTTGCCATTTGAACCTGTAACAGCAAAGACATCAACTGCCGTTTTTTCAAGATAGTAGGCTGCGAGGGTTTGAAAGGCAGTCAAAACGTCATCTACTAGGATGTAGGGATGATTTGCAACCTCTTTCTCAGACAGGGTTACAGCAGCGCCATTTTCAAAAGCTGTTTCGATAAAGTCATGACCATCACGCGCACCTTTGAGGGGCACAAATAAATCCCCTGCCGCAATCAAACGACTGTCAAACTCAGCTTTCTCTAACTGGGTGTCCTCAAAGATGCTGATATCATTTTTAGCTCCTACAACTTGAGCCACTTCATGGATTGTTAATTTCATTTCTACTCCTTTAAAAAGGGTCGAAGCTCGAGAACTCTAGTCACCTTGCAGTGATGGTTCTGGCTTCTACCCTCTCTTTCATTTTTATAGCAAATGCGCTTCGCGCTTGTCAAAACTTTCCTTGGCAAGGTCAACCAAACGTTCGATTAAGTCTGGATAGCTAATTCCCATATTGTCCCAAAGAAGTGGATACATTGACCACTGGGTAAAACCTGGCATGGTATTGAGCTCGTTTAGGAAAATCTCTCCCTTATCTGTATAGAAGAAATCGCAACGAGAGAGACCTAGCCCACCAATGGCACGGAAGGCAGTTTCTGCATTTTGACGCATGACAGCTACCACATCATCACTGATTTTGGCTGGGATGTCCATAGTAATCTTGTTATCAATATACTTAGCATCGTAGTCATAAAAGGCAACATCCTTGACTACTTCTCCTGGTAGCGTACTCTTGACATCGTAGTTGCCCAGTAGACCAACCTCGATTTCACGGGCGTTCACCCCTTGCTCAACCAAGACACGACTGTCATATTGAAAGGCAAGTTCCAAAGCCTGACGAAGTTCTTCTTGATTTTCAGACTTAGAAATACCGACACTAGAACCCATGTTTGACGGCTTAGTGAAGACTGGATAAGTCAATTTTTCTTCCACTTCAGCGATTTTAGCAGTCACATCATCCCCTTCAACGATGGCCACATAAGGAACTTGAGTAATACCAGCAGATTCTAACACACGCTTGGTAGTGATTTTGTCCATGGCAAGGCTAGATGACAAGATGTTGCAACCAACGTAAGGCATTTTCAAAACTTCAAGGAAGCCTTGAACAGAGCCATCTTCTCCCATCGGACCATGAAGAACTGGAAAGACCACTGCCCCTTCTTCATAGATAGCACTTGGAGCAACTTTCTTATCCCAATCAATGGTTTCATTAGTCATAAGACGATCCTCTTGACCTGGAGTCTGGCTAAATTCTTGCGTTTTAATAAAGTCACCTGACTGACTGATGAAGAAAGTCTTGACTGTGAAACGGTCGTAGTTGACCGCACGCATCACACTCTCAGCTGAAAGAACAGAGACTTCACGCTCTGCACTACGTCCACCGTATAAAAGAATAATCGTTTGTTTCATATTATCTGTTCCAATTCTAATAGAATACTCGTTCTTTAGTATATCATATTTGCTTCTTTTTTGAAACTTGAACCTGATACTGGTCTTCAATAAATCTAAAAAGAGACCGATAAAATAACTGTCGGTCTCCGTGATTTTTGTATAAATAAATTGAGTATTGATTTGTCTAGACTTACAGCTCTGTTCGATTTTCAATAGCTCGTAAGAGTGTGACTTCGTCCGCATACTCGATATCTGCTCCCACAGCGAGGCCACGTGCTAGGCGCGTAACCTTGATCCCAGCTGGTTTGAGCAAACGTGAAAGATACATGGAAGTTGCTTCTCCATCTGCTGTGGCATTGGTTGCTACGATTACCTCTGAAACTTCACTCTCCATAAGACGAGTCATAAGGCTCTTGAGATTGATATCATCTGGACTGATACCATTCATTGGAGAAATGAGTCCATGTAAGACATGATAAAGTCCATGATATTCTTGAATGTTCTCCATAGCCGCCACGTCGCGACTATCCTCGAGAACTAAAATGGTTGTCTGGTCACGACTTGGATCGGTACAGATAGAACAAGGATCATCATCTGTCAAACGCCCACAAATAGAGCAATAGGTCAATTCTCTCTTGGCTGCAAGAAGATTTTTTGCAAATTCATTGACGTCATCATCCGACATCCCAATGGTATAAAAGGCTAGACGGGTTGCTGTCTTGATCCCAATACCAGGAAGTTTGGAATAACTGTCAATCAACTTAGCAATAGGTGTTGGATAAAGCATGGCTTCCTTTCTAATTCATTGGATGGTGTTGGTTGTATAGATTGATAATGTCGCGAGCAATTGCTGGCCCAACATTTTTGGTTAAATTGGTATTATGAGGAAAGACTACTGCAACTGCAATTTGAGGATTTTCTGTTGGAGCATAGGCCACGGCATTGGTATTATTAGCTTCTTGACCACCAGCTACATAGCTTTCAGCTGTACCGGTCTTACCACTGATAGAAACAGTGGCGCCATCTGAAAACGCCCGTCCTGTCGTTAGGGGACTAGTTCCATGCGATACTTGGTAAAATCCTTGGTGCAAGATTGCCATATCTGATTCAGAAATATTGACCTTGTTGATTTCCTTGGTATCTATTGCTTGGATTAATTCCCCAAGGCCACCCTTATCATTGTTGTCATATATTCCCTCGACAATATGTGGAGCTAGACGAACACCATTGTTAGCAATAGTTGCAACGTACTGGGCTAATTGCATCGGTGTGTAGTTATCAAACTGGCCAAAGGCATTGGTAATGAAATTGGCAAAGTTATAGTCTTTGGGAATAAATCCAGTAGATTCATCTGGTAGGTCAATCCCGGTCGCAGACCCCAAGCCATATTCGCCAAAGGTTGAACGCAATTTACCCATAGCAGACTCTAGATTGCTGGTGCCGACAAACATATTTGGTTGATAGGTTTGCCCCATAAGACCTAAGGCTGTTTGGACCATATAAGCATTGGATGAATACTCTAGAGCCTGAACTGCCGTAATCGGCATTGGCTCAGAAAAGGCAGTATACCAAGAATTAATCGGAGCTGAACCTTGGAAGACAATCGGTTGGTCTGTCAAGGTCTGATTCCCTGATAAGACTCCATTTTCCCAACCTGAGCTGATGGTCGCCGCCTTGACAACCGAACCTGGTACAAAGACATTGGTTACCGTTCCCAAAGAATCAGGCGTCAACTCTCCCGTTTTCAGATCATGTTTAATTCCTGACATAGACAAAACTGCACCTGTTTTGGGGTTCAAAGCAACTGCATACACACCTTCAGAATATCTGGCTCCTCCATTTCCTAACTCAGAATTGAAATAACTCTTAAGCAGATTGTCCACGCTATCTTGAAAGGCCAAATCGATGGTCAGTTTGATATTGTTCCCTTTGGTACCGTCTTCGATATTTTCGACACTTTCCATGTTGCCATACTTGTCTAGATGGATTTCTTTCACCGAGCGTTTACCTTGCAAGGTTTCTTCATATTGTTTTTCTAGATAAGAGGTTCCAACACGGTCATTTAGAGAATAGCCCTTTTTAATATAAGCATCTGCTTCTTCAGCTGGGAGACCAGCTTTTTCACTGGATACACTACCTACTATAGAAGAAAGTGAGGTATCTAGAACCTTTCGATCCCACGAAGTCGAAATACTGATACCAGGTAAATTCTTAGAAGCCGAAGCAATCAAGGCAATCTGTGTATCTGTCAAGGAATCTGTCGCAATGGCTCCTGTCTCAAAGTTTCCAACAGCATTTAACTGGCTAAAAAGATAGATTTCTTTCTTATCATCCTCTGTATAGTTTAATTGACTCGTTTGGACACTATCGACCGCATTGTTATAGAGTTCTGATTCGGATAGACGATTGCCATCTGAATCAAGTCGCTTCTCACGTGGTAAGCTTTCCACTACTTTCTTATAGACATCTTGATCTGCTAGATAATAGTCCGCCAACTGTCGGTCAGTCAATGTTGGAGAAGTAACTCCCACATAGGCTAGCAACTTCTTGGCTGTTTCTTTTAAATCTGCAGCCGTCATTTTGTTGTTTCGAGTAAAGGAAACAACTTGTTTCACAGTATTTTCAACTAAGGGCTTGCCACTGGCATCATAAATTTCACCTCGAGCTGAACTAGTAGTCACCTTTGTTTTACTAGCCGATGCTAGTTTTGTCTCATAAAAATCCTTGTTCAAAACCTGCATATAAAGCAGGCGACCAATAATGGTCATAAAGAGTAAAATGATGATTGAAAACAATAAATTAAGCCGAATCGGAATCGAATGGCTGTTAAATTTCCTCATACAAATCAGTCTCATTTCTATTTAAAATCTTACTCTTCATTGTACCATAATTTAAGAAGAAATTTTGGAAAAGAAGGGAGCTTTTCCCATTTTACAGGAAAATACGATTTTATTTATCCATCCCTACATTATATGATATAATAAGTGTAAAAGTTCGATGACTCAGTCTTTTTCCAATATGACTCATTTAAAGGAGCCTTCCCTATGGATAAACCAGATATAGCAACCCTCATTGATTCTCACTTCGAAGAAATGACAGACCTAGAGCAAGAAATCGCTCGCTATTTTTTGCAAGCTGAAACCATTGCAGATGATTTATCTTCTCAGCAGGTCACTCAAAAATTACATATCTCTCAAGCTGCTCTGACCCGCTTTTCTAAAAAATGTGGTTTTACAGGCTATCGAGAATTTATTTTCCAATACCTGCACCAAGCAAAGAAACAGGGCACTCATTCTCACAAACATAGTCCTTTAACCAACCGAGTTCTTAGAAGCTATAGTAATATGCGGGAACAAACACAGGACTTGATTGACGAAGAACAACTGGAACGAATCGCCCAGTTAATCGAAGATGCTGATCGTGTCTACTTCTTCGGAACAGGGAGTTCTGGCCTCGTAGCTCGTGAAATGAAATTACGCTTTATGCGTCTAGGTGTGGTCTGCGAGGCCTTGACTGACCAAGATGGTTTTGCTTGGACAACCAGTATTATGGATGAGAATTGTCTCGTACTGGGTTTCTCACTTTCAGGCTCAACTCCTTCTATTTTGGACAGTTTATTAGACGCAAAAGAGATGGGGGCAAAGACTGTACTCTTTACAAGTGTTCCCAATAAAGATAGCCAGACCTATACAGAGACTGTTCTTGTAGCCACACACAGTCAGTCATCCTACATCCAACGAATATCCGCTCAACTTCCTATGCTCTTCTTTATCGATTTGATTTATGCCTACTTTTTGGAAATCAATCGTGAAAGCAAGGAGAAAATTTTTAACAGCTATTGGGAAAATAAAAAACTCAATGGCTATCGTAGACAAAAACGTGTAAGAAAATCCTAGTTTAGTTTAACCAAACTAGGATTTTTATTCATCACCAAACATACCTCTTCAAGATTATGAATTAGTCATATCTTGACTTAGTCTTGAATAATTTCATATAATCACTTTTTGAAGGGAGTAAATAAGCAAGTCTGACGGTATCTTCAACAATTGCATATAATACGATGTAATCCTTACTCAAGGTCAATCCTCGCGTTTGGTAGCGAGGATCTAATTTCTTACCAAATTTTTCATCGGCATCAAATCCAGCTTGGGGGAAAATTTCTAGCCGATTAATATCTTTTCTAATACTCGCCACTTTTCGTCTCGCAGCCTCTACAGAACCGATTTCCTCTGCTATATACTGATATATTTTATCCAGACTATCAATCACTCTAGGAGAATACAAAATCCTATATTTTTTATAATCCATAGCGTGTCACAACATCCTCATCTGTCAAGTAATTTCCAGCCTCAATCTTGCTATAACTTTCTTGAACTTCTGCTTGTAATTGTCTAAACAAATACTCCTTCTCTAATTCCTCTTCACTCAGTAAATCTACTTCATTTGTTACGACAACATTCTTTAAAAATAATCTGAGTGCCGATGAAAGAGAGAGATTTTGTTCTTTTAAGACTTCCATGGCATCATTTACCAATTCCCTATTAGCTTGGAAGGTCACAATTTTATTTGAACTCGCTATAGCCATTTTATATAATTCCTTTATATATTTTCTTTATTATCTCACAATTATAAAGAAAGTCAAGGGAACTTGATCAGAAAATCCTAGTTTGGTTAAACCAAACTAGGATTGTTTTGTTTTAAAGTGATAATAAGCACCCAACATTCCTGCTGTGTTTTGGTGATGGGCAAATTCTAATCGTGTTTTTTCAGCTAGGCTTGGTACCAAGGCCGCCTTCAAGGCTGTGCGGATTTTCGGTTTGAGGATAGCCTCTTGACCCATAATCCCCCCACCTAGAATGACCACTTCTGGATTGGCCACATAGCAAATATTTGCCAGACCTTTTCCTAGGTAATCTACCATCCGGTCAATACCAGCCATACAAATCTTGTTTCCTTCAGTGGCTTCCTTAAAGATGCGTCGGCCATTCCAATGGTCAACTGAATCGCCATGACCTGCTGCTACATACTCCACCAAGGCTGTCGTAGAGGCCAAGTCTTGGAAATCTCCATCCTGCATATGCATATAACCGACTTCGCAGGCTGAATTGCTAAAACCATGGAAGACTTTCCCATCCATAATCAAGCAACCACCGATACCGGTTCCAATGGTCAAGCAAAGTGTCACACTCGCTCCCTTGCCTGAACCGGATACTGCCTCAGCAAGACCTGCACAGTTGACATCATTTTCAATCTCACAAGGAATATTAAAGCTAGTTTCGATTTCCTTCTTGAACTGGGTGCCTGCATAGTTAGGGATTTGAGGCCCAGCATAGAAAATTTCACCCTTGTCAGGATCCACCATTCCTGCAGAAGAAATAGCAACACCTGCTACTGGGCCTTGTTCTAAATAGCTGGCTACGATATCTTTGGTCTTTTGTAAGATATGAGGTCCACCTTTATGCGCCTCTGTTGGCATTTCATGCGATTCAATAAGTTGGCCTTCTTGGTCGATCAAACCATATTTGATGTTGGTTCCACCGATATCAATTGCAACGTAGTGTGTCATAAATACCTCCTTATGGATTAGAGGAAGCGCTCCTTGGTTTCACGAATCAAGGCTGCAGCTGCTTCTACAACTGAACGATCTTCTTCAGTCACTGGTGTCAATGGTGAACGAACAGAACCAATATTCAAGTCTTCATTGAGCTTCAAGACCTCTTTGATGACACCGTACATATTGCCATGTGCAGCAGTGAGTTTACCAATGATATCGTTGATAGCGTACTGCAATTCACGCGCTGTTTCCAAGTCTTTGTCAGCAATCAATTGGTTGAGTTTCAAGAAGAGTTCTGGCATAGCACCATAAGTACCACCTATACCAGCTTTAGCACCCATAAGGCGGCCACCTAGGAACTGTTCATCTGGACCGTTAAAGACGATATGGTCTTCCCCACCAAGGCTGACAAAAGTTTGGATATCTTGAACTGGCATAGAAGAGTTCTTAACACCGATAACACGTGGATTCTTCAACATTTCAGTATAGAGACTTGGAGTCAAAGCAACTCCTGCCAATTGAGGAATGTTGTAAATCACGTAGTCTGTGTTTGGTGCTGCAGCACTAATGTCATTCCAGTATTTAGCAACTGAGTATTCTGGCAAGCGGAAATAAATCGGCGGAATCGTTGCAATGGCATCTACACCCAAACTTTCTGCGTGGCGAGCCAGTTCCATACTGTCTTTGGTATTGTTGCAAGCAACGTGAGCAATGATGGTCAATTTACCTTTGGCAACTGCCATCACTTCTTCCAAAATCAACTTGCGGTCTTCAACGCTTTGGTAGATACATTCACCGGAAGAACCATTGACATAAAGACCTTGAACACCTTTATCAATGAAGTATTGCACCAAGGCACGCGTACGCTCTGGACTTACTTCTCCTTGATCATCATAACATGCGTAGAAGGCTGGAATGACACCTTCGTATTTTTTTAAATCTGACATAGATTTTCTCCTAAGTTTTCTTTTTTTCTGCTAACAGCAGGATTTATTCTTTACGTGTTTAGTATACACCTTGTGAAAAACGCTTTCAATATCTTGTGTACACTTAGATTTTAGTTTCGATATGAATTTTGAAATGTTTAGGGCTTGAAAGTAGTTTCATAGACAAGCCATGCTATTGGTATTTTGCGAAAATTTTCTCCATCAATCCAGTCTGGATAAAGACCAAGAGTCCAAACCCAAAAAGCAGGAAGGCTGAGCCACCTAAAAGCAAACTGAAGGCGGACAGATAAAGAACCATCACAATGAGAAAGAGAATGGCTAACATAAGGAAGAACCAAGGAAAGTTAAAACTTGCCAAGATAAGTCCTTTTTGTAAGACTTCTTTCCAAGTCAAATCATAGCGTGCAGCTATGGGATAGCTAGCCAACATCACGATAGTGAGGAAGATAAGAATACCTAGACAAGTAGCTTTTACCATTTGGAAAGGCATAGCTGTCTGACCCCAGAAGAGATAGAGGTCTAGAAGACTTAATGAGACAATGCCCAACTCAAGCAGACCTAACTGAAGACCTAGTTTCAGATTTTCCTTGAAAGCTCTTAGATAGATTTTAAAGACAGGTACACGTCTGCTCTTCTTAATCTCAAACATAGTCTCGTAGAGGCTAATTTTAGCTACTCCAATCGTCACGATGGGCAAACAAGTGACGACAAAAAGAAGATTGGCTGTCACGATATCCAAGACCTTCTCACTAAAACGCATGAGAAAGTTATCTGTATCAAATGCTGCCTTGATAAGGCTTACTCCTTTTTGTGCCATGTTTGCTCCTCCTGATTTTTTAATCAATCAAAATTTTAAAGAGATATTTGCGAACCTTCTCTTCCATACCTGCATAGCCATTTGGCTGGTGAGGTTCTCCTGGGAAGAAAATCGCAAAATTGTGATAACCCAACAAGAGTGGGTAATGTTCATGACAATGAACAAAGCCAATGTCACTTGCTTCGTCGAATGCTACTGCCTCGTCTTTGATACGTGAACCGTAGCTCGAATATTCATGTCCTTCTACCAGCAAATGCAAGTCTGCATAGTTCTTATGATGCTCAAATTGATCATTTTCAGCTTGATTGAGGACATTTTCCTGAACAACTAGAAAGACTTTATCTCCGTCAATCTCATACTTACCTAGTTCAAATGAATCTTTACGATGCTGGTAGAGATAATCGATAGCCTTGTCTAGATTGGGATGAATCCCTTTGTAAAAGGTGATGTTTTTCAAATCATCAAAAATCATACTCTTTCCTTCGTTTCTGATAGTTAACTAAAATCATTCTTAAGTTTATAAGTGTCTAACAAAATCTCTAAGGTAAGCAAATACCCAACATTTTGTAGACACTTATAACTCTATATTTCCATAGTATGTCAAGACCACTTCCGCAATCTTGATATACTTGTTTACTTTTCTTATCCTTTAACAGCTCCCATAGTAATACCTTGAGTGAAGGATTTTTGGAAGACTAAGAAGACTGTTACGATTGGAACTGCTGCAAGAGCGGCACCCGCCATAATCAAACCATAGTTGGTTGCCATTTCAGCCTGCATAGTCGCAACACCGAGTGAGATAGTCAAGTTGT